>JBCCHH010000001.1:0-15370 GCA_039028855.1 Pseudomonadota bacterium
ATGCCGTTGTTCATCAATCTTTTTCACCATGCGTTCCGTTTCAAGCGCTTACCGAACTCACTACCTGGTCATAAGACAATTCACTTAGTCGGATATTCTCAACCACAACCCGGGATCGGTACCGAGACATCTGCGCCGCCCAGGCCAGCCGCTTCTGCGGCTTCGTCGAATACATCAATCGCATCGCCAATGGCATCGATCGCGGCATCGCCACCGATCCGCCGCGCGCCGGCTTCGATCACACCATCAACGGCGCCCGAGACGCGATCACAGGCCGCATCCCGGATCATGCCTTCAATGTCGGGCACTTCCATGGTCACGATCATGATGGTGGCGATGCGCAGCTTGTCCATCTTGGCCTTCTCAAATTCGGCCCAGGCCGCAATCGAGCCACTGCCAAGCTCGGTGGCCATATCGAGTAACTGATCCACCTGGTCAAACCGCGCGTTCACGCTGGCTTCGGTCATGGCCCCGCCGCTGCCGTCTTGCATGGCGCCCAGCACCATGCCCGTAAATGGATCGAAGCCGACCGCGGCTTGTACTGGTCCCGTTTCGTTGACCAGGAACTCGTAGTAATACGGCCAGCCGGTGGCCAGCTCGGTCAGCCCGATCGTTCGCTCGCGATCCAGCCCGTTACGGTCGGTCAACAGCAGCGGCGGCGCCAGTTCATCGAGCGAACTTTGATCGAACATGGCGTGCTCAAGCTCAGTCAACAGGGCGCTACCGGTCAGCGTATCGCGCAGTGCAATGTCCGGATCCGGGTGGCTGCTGATCAATCGTGTAGTCGGCAGGATGTCGACGCGCCGCACTTGAAACTCTTCGCCGTTTCGTTGCCGAATCTGTTCCGCATGCAGCCAGTAGCGCAGGCCAATGTCGTGCAATGGTTCGCCGCTGACCGCGCCGAACACCGGCACCGAAAACGCGAATGCCGACGACGGCAGGGGCAACACACCCTGCAGCGCTTCGAACTGCGCTTCGCGCGACTCGGCCTTGATCACGGGCTCCCAGCTCAGCCGCGCCTCAATCGCATCGTCCAGTATTTGCGACGGGCTCAATGCACCGGCCTCCATCATCAGCGTGTACTGCCCAAACAAACCCAGCCGGGCATTACGCTTTTCCTCGTCGCTGGCATCACGACGGGCCTGGTACGGTTTGCCGGCCAAACGACGGATGCTTTCGCCATACGGTGTATTGACTCGCAGATACAGACCGTGCAGCGAGGGCGGCGACTGGATCACCTGACCTTCGGGCACCGCAATCGACACCGTATCTTCAGCCACGTTAATGCTTAGTGACAAAGTGGCGGACTGCCCCGCCAAGCCCTGCGGGGCCGTTACCCACAGCTCGTACGGCACGACCCGCTGCTTCAACAACTCGATAATCTGATCAGCCGCTTCTTCGCTGTCGGCCATGTCCAGTGCCACGCCGTCGGTCGCGTCGGCAATGCCCTGGAACGCCGGGCCGAGCGGATACGCTTCGCTGCCGAAACCAACCACGATCGCTGGCGGGCTGCGTTCATAGATCGGCCGGTATTCGGCCGGCATTTCGGTCGTTTCGCCGTACTCATGGGTTACATCGATACCATCCGTAATCACGATAATTGCGTCGGCCCCGGTTTCGACCGCGTCGGCGTATGAGGCCCAGATGCCCGATTCAAGGACAAATCCGCGCGCCCGATCCGCGACCTGCTGCGGGTCGTCGGTCCACTGGAAGAACACCGCATTCCCGGCGATGATGCCGGGCAGAAACTGTGCGTCCGGCGCAGCCTCTTTAATGGCGCCGGCAATCGAAGCGATCAACTGCTTGGTCGCTTCACCACGGTATTCGGGCGCAACGCTGGTCGAGGTATCGACCAAAAACACGATGCGCGGCGACGGCAGGCTGTTGGCCGTAAGCTGAGCCGACACCGGCTGATCATTGATGCGCGCCGATATTGCGCTGATCGGTAAGCCATACACCGACTCTCCAGCACCATCCATCGCCGTGAATCGAACGCGCAGCTGCGGATAGTGATGCGTGCGAATATCGCGCAGCGAAACGTCAGCTACCTGGGCCGGGTCACCGCCGCTGGCCAACGTGCGTTGACCGATCATGACCGAGCCCGATTCATTAACCTGCACCAGGCGCCCGCTGCTGGTGAACGTTTCGCCCACCACCATGGATTGAGCCGGGTCCATCCGATTGTCCGCGCCTGAAATCGTTATCACGGCATTGAACATGGACAGATCCCTAGGCGGCGTTGCGAGCAGTGCTTCGGGCGAATCGACCGCCGGCACAAATCGAATCTGCGCGCGCGTGCCGACTAGTTGCGATTGCGGATAGCGCGCCTCGGCCAGTACCTGCGGGTTGTACAGGCCGGTGCTGTCGCTGATCGCTAGCACGGCCAGGTCGATATTGGGCTCGGGGAATGCCCGGCCCGTATTCAGGTAGGCCTCGGACCAGTCGGGCGAATCATCTGCGCCCCAGAGATTGGCCACGCGCCGTTCATCAGCCTGCTCGGCAGTGTCGGTGCGCCAGTATTGCACGCTTGGCAGTTGCTCCAAACCGAATTCGCGCCAGTCGAAATCCAACGCCTCAGGCGGGATTGTGTTCAGCACGTGATCCCAAAAAGCAGCCTGGGGTTCAACCGGCGCAACGTCCGGCAGCGCCTGACCGGCAATTCGATCAGGGATGTCATTCCATCGAACGAATTCGCCGGCTACAGATGATCGTTCAAACGAGCGCAAGCGGTCGGGGACGGCATGGGTGACGAAGCGCGTCTCATAGCCCATGCGCTGCAAACCAAACGCCAACAGCTCAGCCAGTTCGCGCGGCGTGCCGGTACCGGCCCGCAGCGTACCCGCCGGACCCCAGCGAATGTAGCCGGCTTCGTTGGCACGTCCGCGCGCAACTGGCGGTGTGACATCGAAATGCGATTTGATGAAACGAATTAGCGCGTCCGGATCGCCAGTCTCAATTGCCCGCTCCAATGCACCGGGACCATGATCAGGCTGCGTACGGACGAGCTGCTGAATATGGCGCAGGCGGTCAAAATAATCCAGTGCGAGTGCATTGTTTTCGATCGTCGCAACCGAATCGGTCGGTCGGTCGAACAGCCCCAGCTGCCACAATGTAATCAGCCCTACCGCGATGACCAGCAGTACCGCCAGCAATACTCTTCCTGTTGATCGTTTCCTTCGAGTCTCGGTCGACATATACGCTCCTTAGTTAAACAGCGACTCGGACCACGAAGCTTGCTCCTATCTTTCTGAAACTACGCGCGGCGCGTCTAACATGGTTGACTCCTTATTCCTATCTACGAAATCCACTGCAACGATTTGCCAGATGACTAAATACCATTCATCTAAACGGTGTAGCCGTGCTGCGAAATCGATCGTCTGAATTTCAGTATTATGGTGCCTCAAACGATAACCATTTATTCACCGTTGTATCAATTGCGGTCATCACCATTTCTCACAATAGCCTGTCTGATTGGCTCTGTCGAAACACTGGCCGTTGGCATGCCTGGCGAGCCGCGGGTGATGTCGTTCTCGATAGCCAAGCATAAGAGCAATGTACAGAAATCGGTTGTAGCCACCGGTCCAGATGGCTGGATCTACGTCAGACCCATCAGTCCGTCGTTACTTCAAGGGTGAACTGAGCGCTAGCGAGGTACACGGGTTGAGTAAAGCTGACGCTGCACCTTTTCAGCGCAGTGGAATCTCTCCGTATCGGTTCATGCCCGAGCCCCCGTTGGAGCCGGCATCGTAGACAAAGCCGTAAACCGGTTCGCCGTACGGCGACTGCACGACGCGGCCGCGAACCCACTGAACATTGACGTCGTCAACCACGCGCTCGGCTTCGCGCCATTCGCCGTTTCGGCCCGAGGTGTGAAACAAGTAGCCGGTCTCGTCTTCGACAAACAGTGCGTGAATCGCATCGCCGAACGCAACCGCATCGGCTCCCGTCTGGTCGGAATCGACAGCGTTCTGAACCACGGCACGCGGTGAAATTGCCACGGCTTCGGTCCACATGCCTTGTGCATTAACGCGCCGTTCGTGTAGGCGACCGTCCCGATTTCGATACACAATGCCGATCGAGTCGCTTTCGGCCAGATGGAGCAGGGGCAGGATGGCGCCGACGTCTTCGTCGCCGGTGGCCAGGTCCGAAGCGAATTGAACCGCTTCGCTCAGATTGTCGTCGGACCCGATACGACGATACCAGGCACTACCGTCGCTGGCAGTGTAGGCCAGGTGCACAACGTCGTGGCTACCCAGGACTACGCTGGGGCCTGACACAATGGTCTGGTCCGGACCGTCAACGACGTATTCCTCGCCCCATGAACCGCCGGCCGAACGCACCCGGTACCGGATACTGTTGCCCGCGCCGTAGACCGCGACTACGCTGCCGTCCGAACGAACCGTAAGATCGGCGACCTGCGTGGGCGGCTGCAGCGGGGTCGCGACGCGTTCGTCGCGGATCGCCCAGGCATTCGGACGTTCAGTTTGATCGGCCGCGTTGAACACGTGATACAGCACCTCATCCGAGGTCTGGTGCAGGATGTGGATGCGCCCATCGGCCAGTACCGATCCGAGCCCTTCAAGATCGCCGGTGTCGGGCCGGTTCGCACCATCGATTTCACGCCAGCTCCGGCCACCGTCCAGGGAACGAACCATCATCATCCGATTCCAGGTCTCGGACGGTTCCATAATGAAATACAGCGCGCCGTTAGCTGCCTGCCAAGGCCCAACCCGCATCGGCGTTTCGACAAACGTGCCGCCGAGATGTCCATCTGGCACGGCCAGCGTTACAGAAGCAAGCGGATCAGCATGCAGCGCCTGGCCTTTGGCATCGACCAGCCGGTAGTCGAAGCGATCGCCGTCTTCGTTCAATACTGCACCGTCGGCGAAGTGCCGGATTACGATCGGAAACGACCACTCGCCGTGACCGCCGTCCGCAGCCCAGGCCGGTGCGTGTTGGGCGAAACTCACGCCGGCACCGCCGGTAAACGGCCGCGGCGAGACGGACAATACGTCCTCGGTGGGTGTGCCATGGGCAAATGTTGAAGCGCTGAGGATGCTCGTTCTGGGCGTGCTCGACTCGCCTTCGCTGACGAACGAGCGGAAGTCGGCAAGGCTATTTTCAGGCAGGTACACACCGAGCCGCAGGTTGCCTATTGAAAGCGGCAGCCGCTCGATCTCGATCAGCGTCTCATCGTCGAGTTCCACCTTCAGGCCCGGACCTTTGAAGATCATCTTAAGTTCCATCCAGCGCCCAGGCGTCAGCTCGGTTCGGTGCTCAGCCAACACCGTCGTCTGTTGATCTGCCACACGTAACACCCGGATTGCGCTGTTCGTCAATTCTGCCCACGCGAATACGCCGTCGTTATGCGTGAATACCACACCAGCTCGAGCATCGGGATCGTCCGGCAGACGAAGCACCACGGCAAACTCACTGGGTTGCCACTGAATCGTGGATTGCCCGAGCGCCAGCAGCGGCTGCTGGCCGGTTTCAATGCGCAGATGGCCCTCGGCTTGCCAGCGCATCGCCACGGCCGAGCCCTGCTCAAACTGCCAGATCGGGTCGAAGCGCCCGATCGCGGCATCCAGCGGCCATTCGTCAAGTTTCTGCGGGTAGGGGAAATCCTCAGCTAACAAGGGCTGCCACTCGCCGCCGTTTCTTCGCGTCTGCAGCCGGTAGCTGCGTGGCTCCGGGGAATCGCCGGACGTCACTTCAAATCGCAGCCGGAACGGTTGATCGGCCTGTACCGTCGCTGGCTGGTTGATGTCGGTGGCCCAGCCATAGTTGCTATTCAAAGATGCATCAAAATCGGCCCGCACGCGAAAGGCGGTCTGACGGTCGGTTTCAAACGCGCCAGCCATCTCCTCACCGTTTGCGGTGGCCGAATCGTCGTAGGGCGCGGTTTGTGGCTCGCGTTCGTTGCAGCCAACCAGCAGCAGCGTGCTCAACAAGGTCAGTAACGAAATGCGCAATATGGGGGTCGGCGTTTGCACTGGATCAGGCCTCGACAAAGAACGGGCCACGCACCTCATAGATGCGACCGTCGGTGTGGTCGCCGGCAACACCGCGCTGCGAGCTGAAATACAACCGCTCGCCGTTCGGACAGAAGGCCGGCCCGCAAATTTCTGAATCGCGCTGGCCGATCACATTGACCAGCTCAAACGGCTCAACATCGGGCCCGACTACGACCAACCGCATTTCGCTGCCGTCTTCGGCCACAAGCACGTCACCACCGGCGGACACCGTCAGGTTATCGACATCCTCAATACCGGGGTTGAAGGCCTGCTCGCTGTGCTTGTCGTAAATCAAATCAAGCGTGTTCTGCTTGGTGTCCAATGCCCAGACGCGATTATCGCCCTTGGTGGTGAAGTAGACAATGCCCGCGTGATACCAGCAGCCTTCACCGCCATTAAATGTCTCCGCTTCGGCCACCTGATAGCGCGTCGCCGGCTCGCGCCGGGCCGGATCTTCGCCACCCAGTCGAGGTATCGGGTTCGGCAGCGGGTGCCACTCGACGGCACGGGTCTGCAGCGGATCATCGCCTGCAACCACGGCCACTTCGAGCCGGCCGCTGCGCAAATCCGCTCGGCCACCGTCAGGGTAGTGATCGGGCACGAAGCGGTAGAAGTTGCCGTCTTCAACATCTTCGGTCAGGTAGATATGACGATGCACCGGGTCAACCGCTGCAGCTTCATGTTTGAACACGCCGAGTGCCGGCACCGGCACGGCCAGTTCTTGGCCGGTCGGATCACACTCATAAACCAGACCTTCATCGATCTCTTCGCACGTCAGCCAGGTACCCCACGGCGTCGGACCTCCGGCGCAGTTGTTGGTCGTGCCGATGCAGATCGGGTAGCTGTCAATCAATTCACCATCGGCGCTGAAGCGCAGCGCGCCCACGCCACCCTGTCGCCAGGCCTTGACTTCAGCATTAGATACATACACCCAGCCGCCGTCGTCCATCGGAAAGGTCGCGCCACCATCCGGATCCTGATGCCAGATATAGTCGGAACCCGGAAGCGAGGGTTCACCCGTACGCGCAAGCTGGCGCACCGAAAAACCGCGCGGCACGAGCATCCGGGTCTGCGGATCATTTTCCACCGCTACCTCATGCAGCGTGCCGGCGAGATTCGGGATATTACTGACCTTGCGCGGCATCGCCAGCGCTGCGGCGGCACGCGGTGAACCCTGGGTCGTCGCACCCCAAAGGCCCGGTCCAACGGCCAGCACGCCAGCCGCGAACAGCCCACGGCGCAACAGGCGACGACGCGTTGTATGAGTCGGCAAAGATGGGCGAAGACGAGTCATAAATCACCTATAAAGTCAGTACTGCGGATTGCAAATGACGATCATTGGGGTCGAAAAGCGATCGCGCCCTCCGTATCATTTCCCCGCGTGTCATTTCAATACGTAAACGTATCGTTCGGCAATGACAACGATATGACGAATTACGGTCATATCTCTGCAAACAAAGAGTCATAGCAGCGAAACAGATCAATCCTAGGGTGATGAACCAACCATCCCCGCTTAAGGAAATACAATGCGTTTTGTCAATGTACTAATTGCACTTGCTGCAATTATTCTGGTTTCATCGATCGCGCTAGCACAACAACCTACCGGCACAATCTCGGGTACGGTCGTTAGTGGCGACGATCGCGTGACCTTCGAAGGGGCGAGCGTGCAGATTGTCGGCACCGACCGCCGCACCTCGACCGACCGCGACGGCCGATTCCGCTTCTCGCTCGTGCCGGTCGGCAGTTATGAAATTCTGGTCGAATACGTCGGCACCGGTTCCGAAACGGTAGCGGCCAACGTGACGGCCGGCGAAACGACCGACGTTACCGTGCTGCTGCCGATCCAGCTCGATCGGGTGGTGGTGATCGGCCAGAAGGCCATTCAGAGTGCCTCGCTATCGCGCGAACGCGCTGCGGTCAACAACATTAATGTAATCACGGCCGATGCGATCGGCCAGTTTCCGGATCGCAACGTGGCCGAGGCGCTGCAGCGCGTGTCCGGTCTTTCACTGCAGCGCGACCAGGGTGAAGGTCGATTCATCACGATCCGCGGCGCCAACGCCAATTTCAATACGACTACGGTCAACGGCCTGCGCATTCCCGGCCCGGAAGACGACAGTCGTGCAGTGAACCTGGACGTGCTGTCGGCTGATCTGGTCGAAAGTGTCGAGGTATCCAAATCGCTGACGCCCGACCAGGATGCCGACGCAGTTGGCGGCAACATCGAGATCAGCACGCTCAGCGCGTTCGATCTCGGCAACTCGCTCCGCTTCAATGCCGAAGGCAGCTATAACGAAACGGCCGGCGAAGTGGCTCCACGCCTCGGCGTGACCGGCACGCGGCTGTTCAGCGTCGGTGACGGCGTCGACAACCTGGCCGTGTCGGGCTCGCTGACCTACTTCGACCGCCGCTTCGAAGTCGACAATGTCGAGGCCGGTACATGGCCTGAAGTTGAAGCCCCGGGCGGTCAGACCATCCGCAGCCCGGAAGCCGCCGAGCAGCGCGATTATCGCCTGAGCCGCGAGCGCACCGGTGCCGTGCTCAACTTCGATTATCGCGCGAACGAATACTCCGAATACTTCCTGCGCACCCTGTACAGCGAGTTCGCCGATAACGAAGTCGAACTCGAGCATGAATACATCTTCGAAGACGCCACGCCAATCTCGATCACTGAAGACGGCGGCCTGTTCAGCGATGGCGAAGTCGAGCGACGCGGTAAGGAAACCACAGCCACGCGCGAAATCCTAGCCATCAGTGCCGGTGGCTCGCACTTCGTCAACGCCTGGGATATCGACTATCAGGCCGGCTATGCCGAAGCCAGCACGTCCGAGCCGTTCTCGCTCGGTACCGCGGTCAAAGCCGGCGGGCTCGAGATCGGCTATGACTTTTCGGGCAGCGAAGGTCGCGAGGCGCCGAACCTGTTCGGTACCGACCTCGCCGCGCTTGAGGATCCGACCGCCTATGAGCTTGACCTGGTTGAACTGGAAAGCGATAAAACAGAAGAAGAAGAAGTCTCGTTCCAGCTCAATTTCGGCCGCGACCTGTTGTTCGGCAATAACCCGGGCCGTATCCAGTTCGGCGGCAAGGTCCGTCTGCGCGAGAAATTCAACGACGCGAACAACAGTAATTTCGTCGACTTCGATGGTGACTTCACGCTGGCCAATTTTGTCAGCACTGGCGAACGCGACTACGAGCTGGGCCGCTTTGGGCCGTTTGTCGACACGCGTGCGCTCCGTGAGTTCTTCGACGCCAACCGTGCTGGCTTCGGCATTGACGAAAGCGATTTCCTGCTTGACAGCGAGGGCGAAGACTACAGCTTAGAAGAAGATATCTATGCCGCTTATGTCATGGCCGAGGCGAGCTTTGGTCGACTCGACCTGCTCGGCGGTCTGCGCATGGAGGCTACCGACATCCAACAGGACGGCTTCCGCGCCATCGTCGATGAAGACATCAACGACGGCCTGCCAACCATCGAACCATTCTCGGGCGAAAACGACTACGTCGACTTCTTCCCCAATCTGCAGGCTCGGTTCAACATTTCCGACACCCTGCAACTGCGCGGCTCATTCACCCGCACCATGACTCGCCCCAGTTTCGTCGATGCCGGTGCGCGTCAAGTAGTTGAAATCGAAGGTGGCGAACGCGTGGCCGAGGTCGGCAACCCTGAACTCGATCCGTTCTATTCGAACAACTTTGACGTCGAGCTGAGCTGGTTCGCCGGCGAAACGCTCGGAGCCGCGTCAATCGGCTTTTTCTACAAAGACATCGAAGACTTCTTCGTCACCACCGATGTCGCCGGCGAAGGCGCGTTTGCCGATTTCGATGAAGTCAACCAGGTGGTGAATGGCGACGAAGCCGAGGTGTATGGCATCGAACTCAGCTATGTACAGGAATTCAGCTTCCTGCCCGCACCATGGGACGGCCTTCTGCTGATCGCCAACTACACCTACGTCGACTCGGAAGCCGAAGTACCGTTCCGCGATGAAAAAATCCAACTGCCGCAACAGTCCGACGACATTGCCAACCTCGCGCTGGGTTACGACGGTGCCGGACTTTCGCTGCGTCTGGCGCTGAATCATCGTGGTGAGTACCTCGACGAAATCGAAGACCCGGAAGACCCGAGCCAGGATGTATTCGTCAGCTCTGAGACCCGTCTCGACTTTACCTCCGAATACCAGGTCACCGATAACGTCGCGGCATTGTTCAGCGTCTCGAACATTACCGACGAGCCGTTCTACTCTTTTCATGGTAGCAGCCCATTTGCCAGGCAGTACGATGAATTTGGCCGTACCTGGGAATTCGGCCTGCGCGTCATTTTTTAAGACTCGTTCGTTCCAACCTGGCCCGCGGCACCCTTATGCCGCGGGCTTTTTTTATCGGCTGGATAAAAGTTCTCAGATCGTGCTTGCAGCCTGTTTTGTATCCGTCAGCATAGATATGCCGATCCAGGCAAACCAGATGATCTGGCTTAATCCAAACATTAGGCCCAGTTCTTTTAAGCCGGGAACAATGGTCAGTATTCCTGCACCACCGACCAGCAAGCCAAGATAATTTAAGCGTCTTGGAAAAACCGATTGTGTTACTCCATAGACGCTGATCAAGAACACCCACAGCCCACCTACGATTTCCACACCTCCGCCCAGCGCATTCCGGATTGAGCCAACGATCTGCCAGGCGGTGACTGCCGCCGATGGGTCTTGCACGATGATATCGTTGACCGTCTCCATACCAACGATCGTAATCATGCCGCTGGATATCACCAGCCCTGCCCAGATAAACCCAAGCACCGGCGCGACTTGCGTGCCGAACAATGATGCGGTCTTGAAGTGTTCGTTGATAACAATGGTCAACGGTATCAACACCAAACCAAAGACGACATAGATCAGCACATACCAAACCTGGAACAGGGTCTTGTTATCGATCACAAAACGTAATTGCTCAAGGTCCGAACGAACTTCGCTCATCTCCGGCGTTAGAAACAAAAACAAAACGGCAATACCGGTGATGTAAAGAGCGGCTTCAACAATAGCGGCGATTCCGCCAATTTTTTGATGGGTCATGGTTTGATCTGCTTCAATTGAATTCCAGCTTTTTTAAAGAACGACAAAAAATAAAGGCCGCCAAAACAACTGGGCAACCTTCTAAATCTGGATACGGTTGAAAACGAGGAAATAATCAAGCTTAAAGATAGCACTTTATTACGTGCCAATCCCATAGGCCGTTCGGCCTATGCTGCGATTGACGAGGCTTTAGTTGAATGAACTTTGACTGGATGGCCCTTCAACGGCAACTGCAATCCCGTGCCCAATGAGCACTTCAGGTCGAGGGTTTTCGCGTATCAGCACTTGTCAGTGTATAAACGAACCCTGCTCGCTGACTTATGAATTTGCTGATCGCAGAAATTCAATAACCCTCTGTGCCACTTCATCCGACCATAACAATTTCACGTGCCCCAATCCGTCGGTATAGACGACTTTCGCATTGCCCCAGGCTTCGGCGATCCGCTCTGCATCGCCGTCTTCAACACGGGGATCATCGCGATCCTGGATCAATAGCATTTCCACATCGCCACGGTGAATAAACGCAGCACATCGGTCCATTTCTTGCCAACTCATGCCAAACTCGCCGGCGTAGAACGCACGGCATCGCTCCAGGACACCGCTGCGCAGTTTCAGATGCTGATCCAATTCCCTGACCGGAATGTAGGGACCGCGCGGTGTGGCCAGGCAAACGATGCGTTTCGGGCTCAGGCCGAAGCGGATCCGCGCTGCGGCCAGGCACAGGCCGGCTGCAGAATGACAGACCCACGCAGCGATGTTGCTTTTCAACGCAGCATCCAATGCGTTCAAATCATCGGTCAATTTTCGGAAACCGATCCGGCGACCCCCGGACTCGCCGTGGCTCTGGCCGTCAAACACAACCACTTCAAAACCCGCAGCGGCAATGGCGTCGGCCATTTTGACCATCTGCCCGGCCCGACCGCCCCAGCCATGCGCCAGCACGACCTTCGGACCCGATCCCCAGCGCCAGCCCACGCGGCGAATCCCGCGTCCAAATTCGAATTGCGTCGCGGCATCCAGCACCGCCTGGTCTTCGGGTTTCAGCGGCGATCGCTGTGATAAGCTCGCCAGCAATACGGCGAATTGAAACGCGATGCGTTCAGGCAGTACGGGCATTAAGCAACGGGCGACAGATGCAAGCATAATGACTAATACAGAATATTGTTCTAGAATTTTATTCTAACTTTTGACGTGAAACAAGAACGCCTATCCACACGCATCCGACGACGGGCCGTACTCGAAGCAGCGCTGGATTGCTTTGCCGAGGCCGACGTGGAATCGGTATCCATTGCTGAAATCTGTGATCGTTCCGGTGCCAGCGTCGGCAGCGTCTATCACCACTTCGGCAACAAGGAAGGCATCCTGCTGGCCCTGCTGTCTGACGGTCTGACAGCTCACCTAGAAGCGCTCGAACAGGCTCTCGAACAAGCCGAAGGCCATCCACGCGCATGCATTGAAGCCTTGATCGACAGCCTGATCCAATGGGTCGAAGCCAATCCGCGCTGGGCACAGTTCATCTATAGCTACTTAAATCGCAGCGGCGCGTCGTCGTCCGAGCCGATCCTGGAAATCAATCGGCGCTACAAACAAATCATCGAACAGCATTTCGAGCCACTGATCCAATCCGGCCGGTTAAGAGAATTACCCACCGATTGCTGGTCGTCGCTGATTGTGGCGCCCACGCACGATTACGCCCGACGCTGGCTACGCCAACAGGTCCGACATTCACCATCCACACATCAGCGGCTGTTCATTGAAGCCGCCTGGCGCATTGTTCAGTGCGACTAAATATGTATTGGAATGATGCTGCAGGAGGCTTGAGTAACAGACTTTAACGCCTAAAAGCATCGAACCGTATTTGCCTATAGAGGATTAAAGGCTTGACGCCAATTTCTTGTTATCGTGATTGTCAGCGCCGGTCCAGATTAGGCACTTGGATCAGTCTTGACGTATCATGGCGTCTAAAGTATTCACAGCAAGGGAGTCTACAATGCCTGGTGAACAATTCAGAGCGCTGCTGAAGCGATATTCGACTCGTGCGCAGCTATTCCTGACCGGCGCATTGAATCGCGTCAAACAATATGGCCCGAACCGTACCCGTCTGCTCGTGCTCATCATTGCCGGTTGCTTTGTCGGCTCGACTGCGGCGTCCGATTCGATTAATCTTTCCGGCAGTGATAGTAACGCGCGCCTGGACTACATCGGCGATGACTGGCGTATTGGTGTCGGGATCTCAGACGAGGGTGATCTGGTGGCCGAGCTGCTCGGCGTTATTGCCACGGGTGAGCGTGATGCCTGGCTCGCCGAGGGCTGGTACGAAGACGGCGCCGGCGGCCTCAAGCTCAACTATCACTGGCTGCCCGGTGAGGGTGACCCGGCCGAGCAGGACGAGTTGCCGGGCGTGTTCAAGGTGTTTCTGGCTGCCGATCAGAACGAGTGGGACGATCGAAAACTGAGTCTTGGCGGCGGCTACGAGAAAGAGGACGTATTCTTTAATGCCCAGTTTTCCTATGCAATCACTGATGAACGGCTGGTGGACGACAGCACGCTCATACTGGAAGAGTTCTTGTTTGGGCAGGATATGGATGGCCGCCCGTTCCGTCAGCTTCAGACAACGACCATACTGACCGAAACCTTTGAGCAAGCGTATGACTATGGTGTTGGTGCCCGGATCGGTCGTTTCTTCGACCAGCCCAACATCCGCATTCAGGGCGGGCTCGACTACGAGTGGGGCGATTTCAGTTCGGATCAGTTCACCCTATCGGGTACAGCCGAGAAGTTCTTCACCGGCACGGGCCACAGCCTTGCGCTTTCAGTAGAGCATTACGAAAAATCCGGTGATTTCGAGATTGATGATTCGGATACCCGCGCCACATTGATCTGGCGCTACGCCTTCGGCCGCAGCTACCGGCCCAGAACAACATCGAATACAGAGATTGCGCCAGTCGCAGCGACTACACCTACGCTGGCGCAAGCACAGCCGGTAGAAGAAACGCGCATCGTGCGCAGCAACGTCGATATGGAGGCCGACGCCTTCTTTGCATTGGATGAGGCCGAGATTGAGCCCGAAGCCCGTGCAAGCCTGCAGCGCATTGCTGATTTGATCATGCAGGGCGAGATTGTCGGACGCGTCAGCGTGGTCGGCCACACCTGCGATCTTGGGTCAGAGGAGTACAACCAGCAGCTCTCGAACCGCCGCGCACAAGCCGTAAAGCGCGAACTTGTTGCACTTGGCATTGATCCGGATGCGGTCGTAACTGACGGCCGCGGTGAAGCCGAGCCGCGTGTGCCGAACACCTCAGAAGCCAACCGCGAACTCAATCGACGGGTTGACGTACAGTTCATCCGCGTGGTCGAGACCGAAGAGGTCGTTCGCGTGCAGCCCGAACCGGTAGCCCAGGCCGTCATGGTCCGGGAAGAACCGGTCAAGGAAGTACCGGCCTGGGTCCTGCGCGCACTGCGTAACCCGGCGCAGCACAAGCGCACCGTAGATGTCTACCGCTTTGAGCGCAGCGAAACCACGGTCACGCTCGGCGAGCGCGAGTTCCTGAATCAGGCGCCGCAGGCCGAGGACGATACTGCGGCAGCCGTGCGCAACGGCAGCGATGTCTTTATCGATGTGCTCAGCAATGATTCCGATCCTGACGGCGACGCGCTGACTGTCACCAGCGTCACTCAGCCAGCATCCGGCTCGGTGGTCAACGGCGGCGATTTCGTGACCTATACCCCCGCACCAGGATTTCAGGGCGAGGACAGCTTCACCTACACCGTCTCGGATGGCACGGAAACCGCAACCGCGACGGTCACGGTGACCGTCGCCAACGATCCACCGGTAGCCAATGCTGACTCAACCAGCACCGAATCGGGTGTGCCGGTACTGATCGACGTGCTGGCCAACGATTCGGATCCGAACGGGGATGCGCTCTCACTGGTTGCCGTATCGCCGGCCAACGGCGGCACCACAAGCATCGTCGGCGATCAGGTGCGTTTCGAACCGGAGGTAGGCTTTACCGGCACCGCTTCATTTACCTACACAGTTCAGGATGCCGGCGGCGCCGAGGTGACCGGACAGGTCACCGTCATTGTCACGGCTCCAAATAACCCGCCAGTTGCACAGGACGATCTGCTGGCCACGGACCTGACCAGCATTGCATTCGCAGATGTGCTGGCCAACGACAGCGATCCCGATGGCGACCCGCTGGTCATCACAGAGCTGCTAAACCTTCCTGGAGCGGATGTCGCCATCATCACCGTTACAGAGGACAACCGGATTCGTTTCGAGCCGACCGGCTGGAC
>JBCCHH010000002.1:0-14971 GCA_039028855.1 Pseudomonadota bacterium
TCGGTTTGCAAATCGCTTTGCAGCCGGTCTGCAAACACCTGCGCGCGGTCGCGGTCGGCGCGCGCGTCGTTCCAATTATCGACCTGGATGCCCAGGTAAACGCCCACAACAACGATCACAAAATCGATCCAAACCGCCGTCCAGTCCTGGTCCTTGAGCTGCTTTGAGATCTTGCGGAAGAACACGGCTCAGTCGGCCTCCTCGACAAGCGCATCAACCTTGGCTGCGCAGATGAAATCGTTTTCACTCAGACCATCAATCGCGTGCGTGGTGAAGTTGATCAGGCAGAAGTTATAGCCGCCTTCAAAGTCCGGATGGTGCCCTTCCTGATTCGCAATCCAGGCCATGACGTTGATAAAGGCCATGGTTTTGTAAAACCCCTTGAACTCGAACCGGCGATAGATGCGCTTGCCGTCATCGGAAATCTGCCAGCCCGGGATTTGCTCGACCAACGTTTGCGCGCGCTCGGTCGATAAAGGCTCAGTGCCGCCTTCACAGGGTTTGCAGGATTGTTCTTTCAAATTGCTCATGTCAGGCAGCGTCCTTTTGTTGCGGTGGATAGGTGGGTTCGAACTGACCCAGTGCGCGTGCTTTGCGAATCAGGCCAAGCAGGTCCTGATCGGCCAGCTCGAATAAGTCGTCCATTGAATCGAGCACGTAGTACACGGTTTGGAAGATATCGATTCGATACGGTGTGCGTAATGCGTCAATCGGATCAAATGGTCGCCGGATCGGTTCATCGCTTTCGAGCGCATATACCGTCTCACCCGGAGATGAGGCAATGCCGCCGCCATAGATGCGGATGCCATCGACCGTGTTGAGCAGGCCGAATTCAACGGTGAACCAGTACAAACGCGCCAGTAGAACGCGTTCTTTATGGGTCGCCTGCATGCCTGCACGGCCATAGGCGGCGGTGAAATTGGCGAAGGCCGGGTGCGTCAGCATGGCGGTGTGGCCGAAAATTTCATGGAAGATGTCTGGTTCCTGTAGATAGTCCATCTGCTCATGCGTACGGATAAACGAAGCGGCCGGAAATCTTTTCTCGCTCAGCAGCTTGAAGAATCGGTCGAAGTTGATCAGCGCCGGTACCGGCTCGACCTGCCAGCCGGTGGCCTGCTGTAGCTTGGCTGAAACTTCCAGTGGCTGTGGAATTCGGTCGGTGGGCAGATCGAGCGTAGCCAAGCCATCGAGAAACGGCTGACAGACGCGATTCTGGATGATCTTGATCTGGCGAGCATGCAACTCAGCCCAGACCGCGTGCTCGTCATCGGTGTAATGGATGATGCCGTTCTCGTCTGGCACCTTGGCTTCATATTGGGTTGATTTGGCCATGTCGTTCTCGCTCGGATAGTATTGTTCTAATTCTACCAGTGACCCCGTCAACCATGGTTTATCGGCAAACGCAAAGCCATCAGGCCGTGACGCAGTTCACGCCGCCGGCATTTCATGCCCGAAGCTGGTATCAGTATGAGTGCGGCTCGTCAAAAAAATTTCAAGCGATTAGCGAAAACCTGCGCTGTCAAACCGTCATCGTTGGTGCTGGACTGGCCGGTTTGAGCACCGCGGTCAGCCTAACGGAGCGTGGCCAGCGCGACATCGTTGTGCTTGAACAGGGGCAACCGGGTGAGGGTGCCTCAGGTCGTAACGGTGGCTTTGTGTTCGGTGGTTTTTCGTTAGCCCCGGCGCAACTGGCCAGGCAGGTTGGCGTTGAGCGTGCACATGCGCTGCAGGCGATGACGCTTGAGGCCGTTGAGCGTGTCAGGATGCGCTGCAAGCGTTTGGGCGTGCCGATCAATGAACACGGCGTGCTTTTGGCGGACTGGTTCAAGCAAACCAGGCGACTGCGTCAATATGCAGAGCAACTGCAAAGCAAGGCAGGCGTTCAGCCGATCTTTCTGGACTCGGATGAAGTCCAGTATCATGTTCGATCAAAGCGCTATGGCGCAGCGTTGATGGAGTCCAAGGCCTTTCATTTCAATCCATTGCAGTATGTGCGGGCACTTAGCAACTGGCTGATTGATCAGGGTGTACGCATCTTTGGCGATTCCTGTGTTCGTTCGGCAAAATATGATGCCGGTCGATGGCTTGTCAGCACGGATCAGGCCAGTGTCAGTGCTGAGCAGTTTGTGCTTTCGAGCGGCGGTTACGGTCGGAGTTTGATGCCTGCGGTGCAGCGCAGTATTCAGCCCATCGCCACCTATATTGCCGTAACGGAACCGTTGGGCTCGGCGCTGGATGAGGTGCTGCCCTCAAAGGCGGCGATCTACGACAATCGCTTCGCCTTCGATTACTACCGCCGCGTCGGCGGTGATCGTCTGCTCTGGGGCGGACGCATTTCGATTCGCGATCGCTACCCAAAGCAGATTGAACTGCTGATGCGCAAAGACCTGAAACGGGTGTTCCCCAGGCTGGCGGATTGCCGTTTCGATTTCAGCTGGGGTGGCTGGATGAGCTACGCCAGGCATCAAATGCCGATATTGACCGAAGTCGAGCCGGGTTTTTGGACGGCGATCGCCTTTGGCGGTCACGGCATGGCGCCGACCACACTGGCCGGTGAGATCATGGCCGAGGCCTTGAGCGGCAATGCCGATGCGCTACAGTCGTTCCGCCGGTGGCAGCCCGTCTGGGCAGGAGGGCGTATCGGCCGTCTGATCGTGCAGGGAGACTATTACCGTCGACAAATGATGGATGCGCTTCGCGATGCGTTCAGCAGGCGACAGTGAATTTCACTCAATTTGCAAATAATCAAGCTGAATTATTGATGCCTGCAACGAAATCGTTATAATGGCCGACTATTCCAAAAACGGGCCGTTAGCTCAAGTGGTAGAGCACCGGGCTTTTAATCCGTTGGTTGAAGGTTCGAGTCCTTCACGGCCCACCATTTTTCCTAGTCTTCAATTGACATTTCAATCCGTTGGATAAACGTCGCAGGCTGCGGTTCGCCATCAATGGTGATTGGCCTGAATCTCCAGCGACGCATTGCCTTAATTGTGGGTTTTTCAAAGACACGATGACTGGAATCTATGACAGTGACATTTTCGACTCGGCCTCTGGTATTCATCTCCACCTCCATTTTGACCCAGCCGGGCGCTTCAGCATCGCGCGCAGCGATCGGATAGTAGGGAAACACTTTCTTGGTCGGTCGCGGGCTGACTGCGAAATCGAGCAGATCAATCTCAACTTCGCCGTTGTTTTCTGCCACAGCGATCTCAATAAAAGCGCTTTGAGAACTGCTCGCGGCCTGACCATCCAACATTCCCACTTCATAGGTCTGCTGTCTGAACAAATCTTCCAGCCTGGCGGTAATATCGGCTGGGTAGCGATTGGCCAGATCGATATCAGTAATATTGCCGCTGGCGTCGATATCGATATCAGCCCAGATCTGAGTAACGTTATCATCGCTTGCCCATGTGCAGGAAAGACCTAGAAGTAGCAAACCCACTAGAACCAGTCGCCATTGACCGTACGACGTATTCGAAGCCTTGGCAAGAAAGCCACTTTGACCTGCATTCATCCCTTACCCCATTACAAGTTGCCAGGCTTGATAGTAGTAGATTTTACGTTTTCATGCCACAACCAAATCACTGCGGGCATTATGCTGCCGCCGAACAGGTCGCCGTGGTGTAGGGTGGCGGTGCATCGGCTTTGGCTAGAGTACTGTTGCCGGTTAAGGCGTATATGTACGCACGTCGCTGATCGTTATTACTGAGTTTTCAAATTTTGACGTGATTTGCTCAATCATTTTTCGATCATGCGTATGAATAATCCAGCGCGCACAGTCATCCATTTTAATCACAACATCGCAAGCTGAAAACATTTCCTGGTCATCGTCATAGCGAAGAATTTTTTCGGAAGACGAACAGCCAATGATCAATGTTTCCATTGCTTGATCAAAACAATTTGCTAGTTTCGTTGATTCTTCAAACGATAACATCAGCCCCCTAGGCAATTTAGCGATAGTATTTTCAAAATCAGGAATTGACTTGCCTTCCCCTAAATGTCCAGTCGCCCATAGCCATACATTGACCACTTTAGGGAATCGTCTTACTAAATTGCTCAAAATATCGATATAGCGTAATCATTGACTGTACAGCAAACTTTCTGGATTTTCAGGCAGGCAAAGTGTATGGCTGATGCTGTGTGATCATGTTCTGCAGATTGTCGTATCGGAAAGCTTCTAAACAGTTTGTTTGTTCCAGTTGTTTGATTATTGACGATAGCGATGCGTGGCTAAAAATGCGAAGAACTCTATGCAAACTGACAAGCATCGATCCCGTCCAGTCGTAAGCAGCCAGACTGGACCGCATGCGAATTTGCCGGTATTAGTAAAAAGGCATCGCAGCCATGTCTGGCAACAGCCGATTCATGCCGCCAGCCGAGCGGCCTTTGAGTTTGTGTTCGATTGGCTCGATCCGAACAAGCCGCTGATTTTGGATTCCGGTTGTGGCACCGGCCATTCGGTTCTTGCGCTGGCCATGCGCTATCCCGGTGCTCAAGTGCTCGGGCTGGATCAGTCGGCGGCGCGCTTGCAGCGTGCGCCCGATTTGCCTGTCAATGCACGTCTGATCCGTGCACGCTGTGAGGATGTCTGGCGATTGCTGCGACGGACCGAAACCCACCTGAACCAGCACTATCTGTTGTATCCCAACCCCTGGCCCAAGCCCGGTCATTTGGCCCGGCGCTGGCATGCGCACCCGGCGTTTCCCGATTTGCTGGCTCTGGGCGGTCGTTTGCAGCTGCGCAGTAACTGGAAAATCTATGCCGATGAATTTCGTGCTGCGCTGCAAATGTACGGCAGGACGCCGTCGCCGGTGGTATCGTTTACGCCGGATCAGCCGCTGACGCTGTTTGAACGCAAATATGCACGTAGTGGTCATAGCCTGTATCGACTCATTGTAGAACTTTGTTAAATCCAAAAGATGGAGATATTGAATGTCTGATCGACTGATGAAAATACCGCTCAAGCCCTCCGCTGCGCTCATGGCGGGCGCTTTGGTGGCTGCCATGAGCATGACCGGCACTGTGCTGGCCGATGATCGTTTACAAGCGGCTGTCGCGGCTGAAGAGCGTGCTGAGGAAAGTGCGCGCGATCAGTTTCGCAACCCGTATGAAACGCTACTGTTTTTCGGCATCGAGCCGGACATGACTGTGGTCGAGCTTGCGCCCAGCGGTGGCTGGTATACGGAGATTCTCGGGCCGTATCTGGCAGAACAGGGTCAGCTTGTGGCTGCGCACTTTAATCTGGAGCGTGAAGATGCACCGGAATTTTACGTGCGCGCCCGTCAGGCTTATGAAGAGCGCATTGCCGATCAAGACCGTTTCGGCAGCATTGAAATTCTCCCGTTCGATCCACCCACACTGGCTAGTTTGGGCGAATCGGGTTCAGCCGATATGGTGCTGACGTTCAGAAGCGTGCATGGCTGGAAGCGCGATGGTGTTTTTGAAGACGTTGTCAATGCCGCGCATGACGTGCTAAAGCCGGGCGGTGTATTCGGTGTCGTCAGCCATCGTTTGCCCGAAGATGCTGATGATTCCGTATTTAACGGTTATGTGAAGCAGAGCTGGGTTGTCGCCCAGGCTGAATCGAACGGCTTTAAACTGGCTGAAGCGTCGGAAATCAACGCCAACCCAAACGATACGGCCGACCATGAAAACGGGGTGTGGACGCTGCAGCCATCACTGCGAGCCGAAGATGAAGAAACGCGCGCGCGCAATGCAGAAATCGGCGAAAGCGATCGCTTTACGCTGAAATTCATCAAGCGTTAAAGCGTTTGCTTCAGGAAATATGAAAGGCGCGGTTATGCCGCGCCTTTTTATGTTTGGCCGTTGCTCAACAGCGATAGATGGCATATTCACGCTTGCCCGATTGAACCGGGCCGAGCGGCAACAACGCATTGGCGCCGGTTTCATGTGCCGAGTTCTTCGCCAATGCTTCTAATTCTTGTTGCACTTTGCCCGGTTTGCGCTGTACGCCTGCGACCCGGTCACGCACGGAAACCGTAGTACTGGCTACAAGCTCGCAGTCATCCGTAGCCGCAACGTCAATAATGCGAACCCGCTCAGCGCCAGGCTCGATTTTGACCCAGGTGCAACCCGCCAACAAAGCGAGCAGAATGGAAACAGTTGCAGCTTTATTCAGGCTCATGCTTCGACTCCGGTTTTCATTAGCAGACCGTGTTTTCTGATTTTTGGTTCAAAGAATACTTTTTTGCTGCGGATGGAGGCGGATGTGCGCAGATGAAAACAAAGCAATCGAAAACACATTGCATACGCTTTGTAAAAAAAGCCTGCTGAGCCGATAGCACCTGACTAGAGCATTGAAAAAACTACGTTTTCTTGTGCTTGCATGCACATTCATATGAGGTACATCAGCTTTCGGCAAGAGCGTATTTCAGTACATCCGCGACTCGGCGGATAGTAAACTAGTGCGCTGTGATTCAGCCGCTGGACCAACTCCACCATGACTGATGCTTCGCTTGATACCGTCGTTTTTCCCGTTGCTGGACTCGGCACACGCTTCTTGCCGGCAACCAAGGCCAGCGCCAAGGAAATGCTGCCTGTAGTCGATAAACCGCTGATTCAATATGCGGTTGAAGAAGCCGTTGCGGCCGGTGCGCGCAAGCTGGTATTTGTTACCGGCCGTACAAAAAAGGCCATTGAAGATCATTTCGATATGGCCTACGAATTGGAAACCGAGTTGGCCAATCGCGGCAAGCAGGAATTGCTCGATAAGGCGCGGGCGGTGTTGCCGGAAGGAGTGAGCTGCGCCTTTGTACGCCAGAGTCAGCCGCTGGGTTTGGGCCATGCTGTACTCTGCGCCAAGCCACTGGTCGGTGATCGGCCGTTCGGCGTGATTCTGCCTGACGATTTGATCGATGGCGGTGCCAAGTCGGTGATGCAGCAACTGGCCGAGCAATTTGCTGCCAGCGGTCGTTCAGTCATTAGCGTTGAGCGTGTGCCGATGGAGAAGACCAATCAGTATGGCGTGGTCGATATTGGCGATCAGCAAACGCGCCTGTCGGCCATTCAGGCGATTGTTGAAAAACCTGACCCGGATCAGGCACCGTCGAATCTGGCTGTGGTTGGGCGCTACGTGCTCACGCCGCGTATTTTTGAACTACTTGAAACTACGCCGCCCGATCATCGCGGAGAGATTCAGTTAACTGATGCAATTGCACGCCTACTTGATGAGCAAGGTGTCGACAGCTATGAGTTCGAGGGCGAACACTACGACTGCGGCAGCAAGCTGGGCTTTTTGCAGGCTACGGTTGAATATGCGCTCAAGCATCCGGAGCTGGGCACCGATTTTGCCGAATATCTCAAGAGACAGCAACAAAACTGAAACCTGGCCCTCGTATAACGAAGGCGATGACAATTTCCGAGCATAGTTCGAACACACAGCAGCGTACGCACCTCAAGGTACTCGAAGCCGAAGCGATTCATATTCTGCGCGAAGTCGCGGCCACGTTCGAATATCCGGTCATGCTGTATTCAATCGGCAAGGATTCGGCCGTGATGCTGCATCTGGCGCGCAAGGCCTTTTATCCGGGTAGCTTGCCGTTTCCGCTGCTGCATGTCGACACGACCTGGAAATTTCCGGAAATGTACGCCTACCGCGACCAGCTTGCGGCCGAGCCCGGTATCGAACTGATCGTGCATACCAATCAGGATGGTCTGGCTCAGGGCGTTAGTCCGATGACGCATGGCTCGGCTGTGCATACTGACATCATGAAAACCCAGGCACTGAAGCAGGCGCTGGATCTGCATGGTTTTGATGCTGCTTTCGGTGGTGCGCGTCGTGATGAAGAGCGTTCGCGCGCCAAAGAGCGCGTATTTTCGTTTCGCGATCGACAGCATCGCTGGGACCCGAAAAACCAACGTCCAGAATTGTGGAACCTGTACAACGGCCGCGTACAAAAAGGCGAAAGCATCCGCGTGTTTCCGCTATCGAACTGGACCGAGCTGGATGTGTGGCAGTACATCGATCTCGAAGGTATCGACGTCGTGCCGCTGTACTTCGCCGCCGAGCGCCCTGTGGTCGAACGCGACGGTCGGTTGATTATGTGCGTGGATGATCGCCTGCCGCTGGCGCAGGGCGAGCAGCCCAGAATGGAGAAAGTGCGTTTCCGCACCCTTGGCTGTTACCCGCTGTCAGGTGCGGTCCGTTCGAACGCAACAACCCTGCCTGAAATCATCGAGGAAATGCTGATCGCGCGTTCATCCGAGCGTCAGGGTCGCGCCATCGATCACGATGAATCGTCGTCGATGGAAAAGAAAAAGCAGCAGGGCTATTTCTGATGCATGAGCGGGGTAATGACGAACGCGAGTTCGATATTCATGACTATCTTGAACAGCATAGCCGCAAGCAGCTGCTGCGTTTCATTACCTGCGGTTCGGTTGATGACGGCAAGTCGACCCTGATCGGCCGGCTTTTATACGACACGCAACAGGTGTTTGACGACCAGTTAGCCGCACTGGGCCGTGATTCACGCAAGTACGGCACCACCGGTGATGCACCCGATCTGGCCTTACTCGTCGACGGCCTGCAGGCCGAGCGCGAGCAGGGCATCACGATCGATGTCGCCTATCGCTATTTCACGACCGACAAGCGCAAGTTCATCATCGCTGACACGCCAGGCCATGAACAGTATACGCGCAATATGGTGACCGGAGCTTCGACTGCGGATCTGGCCGTAGTGCTGATCGACGCGGCCGCTGGCTTGCAGGTGCAGACCCGCCGGCACAGCTATCTCGTGCATCTACTTGGCATCGGCCAACTGATTGTGGCGGTCAACAAAATGGATTGCGTTGACTATCGGCAGGGCGTGTTTGAACAGATTCAGTCTGACTACGCCGCGTTTGCCAATCAACTGGGCATCGAGCGGTTTGACTGCGTGCCTGTGTGCGCCTTGAATGGTGCAAACGTAACAAGAACAGCCGATGAGATGCCGTGGTATAAAGGCGCTTCGGTGCTTGAATTGCTTGAATCTGGGCCGATTCAGGATGAGCGCGAAGATCAGCAGCCGCTGCGTTTCCCGATCCAGTACGTCAACCGTAACCGCTCCGATTTCCGCGGCTTCGCCGGCACGCTGGCCAGTGGCAGTATCAAGCTCGGCGATCGCGTGATTGCATTGCCCTCGGGTTTGAGCAGCAGCGTGGCCGAAATTGTGACCTTTGACGGCGCGCCCGAACAGGCCAGCGCCGGTCAGGCTGTCACGCTGACGCTCGAAGACGAAATTGACATCAGTCGTGGCGACTGGCTGGTACATGACGATGCGCTGCCGCGTGTAGCCGATTTATTCGACGCGCGCATTGTCTGGATGAATGAGCGGCCGATGCTGCCGGGTCGTCAGTACGATATCAAAATGGCCTGCAGCGAAGCGCCGGTCACGCCTGAGCTGATTCATCACCGTATCGATGTCAACACGCTGGAACATCACCCGGCCGAGCAGCTTGAACTGAACGAGATTGGCTATTGCCGATTGCGTGCCGGCCGGAGCTTGACCTTTGATGCTTTCGATCGAATGCCTGCAACCGGCAGTTTTATTCTGATGGACCGGGTCAACAATCTGACCGTTGCCGCCGGCATGATCGTCCGCCCGGTGACCGACGAGTTGGCCGACAAGTCGAAAAACGTGGTCTGGCACGAGCTTGGCATCCACAAACGGGCCCGCGCGCAGCAAAAAGCCCAGCGATCGGCCGTGCGTTGGTTTACCGGATTGTCTGGCGCCGGCAAATCTTCGGTGGCCAACGCACTCGAACAGGCGCTGTTCAAGCGTGGCCACCACAGCTATCTGCTCGACGGCGACAACGTGCGTCATGGCCTTAATCGCGATCTCGGCTTTGCGGATCAGGATCGGGTTGAAAACATCCGTCGTATCGGTGAAGTCTCAAAACTCATGGCCGACGCCGGCCTGGTCGTGCTCAGTGCCTTTATTTCGCCGTTCCGGGCCGACCGCGCCATGGTGCGTGAGTTGATGGAAGATGGTGAATTCATCGAAATCCATATCCATGCCTCACTTGAAACCTGCGAACAGCGCGATCCGAAAGGTCTGTATGCCAAGGCTCGGGCAGGCGTGATCAGCAACTTCACCGGCATCGATTCGCCCTACGAACCGCCTCAGCAACCAGAGATTGTCATCGATACGGAGCGCTTGAGCATCGATGAATGTGTCGATGAATTGCTGGTGTACTTGAAGCGGCGGGGGATTCTGATTGGATAGGCTGTATCCGGTTTATCAGGGTTTCGCGGGCCAGATTCGTCTATTCACGACGACTCCGAATTAGCGTTACTATCGCTCCCCATGCGATCAAGTGCTGCTCAACATCAATCAACGGCTCGCGCCTACGCCAATTTTGCGCTGGTAAAGTACTGGGGCAAACGTAATATTGCGCTGAATCTGCCCGATGTAGGTTCGATTTCGATCACGCTTGATGCGCTGTACAGCACGACCACGGTTATGCTCGATCGCGATCTTGCAGCCGACCAATTGCTGCTAAACGGCCAGACCGATGTCGCCGCGCAACAGCGAGCGGTAGCGGTGCTGGATCGCTTGCGGGCGATGGCAGGTGTTGAAACGTATTGCCGCATCGACAGCACCAATAACTTTCCTACCGGCGCGGGCCTGGCTTCGTCGGCTTCCGGCTTTGCCGCGTTGGTTTCGGCGGCGGTTGATGCGATGCGGGTGGATTGCAGTCTGGGTCAGCAATCGCAATGGGCGCGGATCGGTTCGGGCTCGGCCGCACGCTCCATTTTCGGTGGCTTTGTCGAGATGCATAAAGGCAAGCAGCCTGACGGTAGGGACAGTATTGCAGAGCCGATTCTTGACGGTGATGAATGGCCGCTCGAAGTTGTGATTGCAATCAGTCAGCGTGGCAAAAAGGCCGTGGGTTCGACTGAAGGCATGCAGCGCACGGCCAATACCTCACCGTTTTATCGAGCCTGGGTTGAGCATCAGCCAGTCGATCTTGAATTGGCTCGAAATGCCATTCGACAACAGGACTTTGAGGCGCTGGTTTCGGTTGCCGAAGGTAGCGCGCTGGCGATGCATGGCTTGGCCATGTCGGCCCGGCCCGGCCTGCTGTATTTCAACGCAACTACTATGGCTTGCTTACATCGGGTAATCGAGTTGCGCGCCGATGGGGTTCCGGTATTTTTTACCGTCGATGCCGGGCCGCAGGTCAAAGCGATCTGCTTGCCGGGCAGCGCGGCTGAGGTTGCCTCGGCGCTGGGCAGAGTCGATGGCGTGACCGAAGTATTG
Organism: Pseudomonadota bacterium; assembly: GCA_039028855.1. Taxonomy (GTDB): domain Bacteria; phylum Pseudomonadota; class Gammaproteobacteria; order Xanthomonadales; family Wenzhouxiangellaceae. Next base: position 11,262 of record JBCCHH010000002.1, read on the forward strand.
ACCAGTCGGCTGGGGCCAGGCGCGCACCGTTTGGAACGGGCGTAATTTTATGCAAACGCTTCAGGCCCGAGCGCCCGGTAAGCTGATGCTGAGCGGTGAATACGCCGTGCTCGAAGGTGCGCCGGCAGTCGTGCTGGCAGTCGATCGTCAAGTTGAGGTTACGATCCGAGAAACCAAGGCTGATCACGGCAGACTGATCGCCAGGCCACTGGCTCAAGATGCGCTGTCGTTCGATCTCGGCAGCAACTACTTTTGGCGGGATGAAACGAGCGCGCATCGGCAGTTAGGCATGACCGCGCGGTTGTTGCCGATGCTGATTCAGCATCTGGCGCAGCCCATTCAGCAAGCCGTGTTTGAACTTGAAATCGATAGTAGCGCGCTGTTTGATCGAAGTTTCGAGGGTAATTCAATTAAGCTCGGCCTGGGCTCGAGCGCGGCCACCGCAGTGGCGCTGTTTCGTGCACTGGCGCAATTTTTTTCTCATTCGACGATTGAACAGCCGTTACAGCAGCAGCTAAATGAGCTGTTGCCGCTATACCGGCGTGCATTGCAATCGCCGGCCAGTGGTGCGGATCTGGCGGCGAGCTTATTTGGCGGTGTGGTTTCGGTCCAGGCGGACTCGGAGCAATTGCATGTGCAGCGCGAGCACTGGCCTGAGGGTTTGCTGTGGACGGCAATCTGGACGATGCAAGCAGCACAGACCACGGACTTTGTTGGCCGCTATCAGCGCTGGCAGGCGCGTGATCCGAATGCCAGAAACGTACTCCAGCCTTTGTTTGAGCAAGCCATAGCAGTGCTGACCGCTGTGCGTTCGAACAATGCTGATCAATTGCTCGAATCGCTGCGCCAGTATACGCATAGCATGGCTGAAATGGACGGCTCGATTCAGACAGCCTTAGACCATTCTGGATCGGGCACTGATCGCATCATCACGCCATCTCATCGGGCTTTGATCGATCAGGCCAGCGCACAACACGTGCTGTACAAAACCTGCGGTGCCGGTGGCGGTGATCTGGGTATTGCGCTGGGCTGTGATTCGGAGCGATTAGGCGTATTTATCGACGGGCTTTCGCCGATGCCCGCGCGTCCGTTAAAATTGAGCTTTGCGCCGGAAACAATCGAGCGCTAACAGCATTATGAAAAACCACCGAGTCCAAGCGGGAGCCTGATTTTGGCCCGAATTCCAGAGTTTTATAAGTTATCCGTTTCAGAACGTGTCCGAGCCGTACGCCAGCAGGGTTTGCTGTCAAATCAGGATTGCCAGGCACTGACCAGCGGCGAACACACGCTTTCGATTCAATCCGCCGACAAGATGATCGAGAACGTGATCGGCGTGATGGGGCTGCCGGTCGGGTTGGGCTTGAACTTTCTGATTAATGATCGCGAGTACGCGGTACCGCTGGTGGTCGAAGAACCTTCGATTGTGGCCGCGCTAAGCTCGGCCGCCAAACTGGTGCGGGCTGGTGGCGGTTTCAAGGTGCTGAGCAGCGAACCGATTCTGATTGGCCAGATTCAGGTGGTCAATGCGCAGCATCCTGCGCGCGCCAAAGGTGCCTTGATCGAGCGCAAGCGCGATATTCTGAATCTGGCCAACAGCCTACATCCGAACATGGTTGCCCGCGGCGGCGGTGCCAAGGATCTGGAGGTCATCATCCATCCATCGTCAGGGCAGGGCGGCGACATGGTTGTCGTGCATTTGCTGGTCGATACGTGCGATGCAATGGGCGCGAATCTGGTCAATACGATGTGCGAGGGCGTGGCGTCCTTGATCGAAACGATTGCCGAAGGCGAGGTGTTCCTGCGTATCTTGTCGAATCTGAGCGACCGCGCGATGGTCAAGGCCGAAGTTACGATTCCGCTCGATGCCCTGGCCAGCAAGGGTTTTGACGGCGAAGAAGTGCGCGACGGCATTATTCTGGCCAATGAATTCGCCTCGATCGACCCCTATCGGGCCGCAACGCACAACAAGGGCATTATGAACGGCATCGATGCGGTGGCGCTGGCGACCGGCAATGACTGGCGCGCAATCGAGGCCGGAGCGCACGCCTGGGCTGCGCGCGGTTCGCACTATGCTTCGCTGACGCAGTGGACTAAAGACGACGACGGCGCGCTCAAAGGCATTCTGGAAATTCCGCTTAAAGTCGGCATTGTCGGCGGTCCGCTGCAGTCGAACCCGACCGTTGGCATGAATCTGCGTCTGCTCGGCGTCCAAAGTGCGCGTGAGCTGGCCGAGGTGATGGGTGCGGTTGGTCTGGCGCAGAATTTTTCAGCCATTCGCGCACTGGCCACCGAGGGTATTCAGCAAGGTCATATGACGCTGCATGCACGCAGCGTGGTTGCGGCAGCGGGCGCATCGCCGGATGTGTTCGAGACCGTAGTCGATCAACTGATTGCCAGTAACGAGATCAAGATCTGGAAGGCGCGTGAAATTATCGCTGAGCTTGAAAAAACCGCGCCCAAAACTAACGGCGCGACGCATAGCGCGGGTGCGTCCAGTGTGGTCGATCCGCCGGATGTTTCATCGGGTCACGGTAAAGTCATTCTGCTTGGCGAGCATTCGGTCGTATACGGGCGCCATGCGATTGCTGCGCCCGTGCCGCTGGCGATTCAGGCTCAGGTTGAGCCGGGTGATAACGGTGTCGAACTGATCATTCCGCGCTGGAATGTCGAACAGCGGCTGCATCGTGAAGTCCAGAAACAGCACTCGTTTGAGCAGTCCCTAGCATTGGTGTTTCGTGAGCTGGGGCTCGAAAACAGGGGTATGCGCATCGAGATTTTTCCTAACGTGCCGCGCGCAATGGGTCTGGGTGGTTCGGCGGCGCTGGCTGTAGCCGTGATTCGCGCGCTGGATCGCTGCTATGCGCTGGATTTGAATGAGGAGCAGGTTAACGCGCTGGCGTTTGAATGCGAGAAAATCGCGCACGGCACACCGTCGGGTATTGATAACACGCTGTCGGTATATGGCAAGCCGATGCTGTTCCGCGCAGGCGAGCAACCGCTGCGTCAGGAAATTGAAATTCAGGGTCCGATTGATTTGGTTGTCGGCATCAGCGGTATCGAGAGTCTGACGGCGGCTACGGTTGCACGCGTGAAGAAAGCGCGTGAGGCGCGTCCAGCACTGTACGAAGAAATCTTCGATCAGATCGATTCACTGGTCCTGCAAGCCGTTGATGCACTGAGAACCCGTGATCTGGGCACATTGGGAGAGCTTATGAATGTATGTCAGGGCTTGCTCAATGCGATGCAGGTTTCAAGCTGGGAGCTCGAAGAGATGATCCAGATTGCGCGTAACTGCGGCGCACTCGGCGCCAAGTTGACCGGCGGCGGTGGCGGTGGCTCGATGATTGCGCTGTGCGACGGTAATCCTGAATCGACCATGTGTGTCGAGCAGGGTCTGAAGCAGGCAGGCTATCAGTCGCTGGTCGTAACGATCGAGAGCCACAGCAATGGTAGCGATAAACCAGCCGATTCTGGCCATCGCGGTAATGGAGTCACGCCGATATGAGTGACATACCGCCGGAACCGGTGTCGTTCGACTCTGAGTCATTGATCCTGGTTGATGCTCAAGACACGGAAATCGGTCACCTACCCAAAGCTGACTGCCATCGGGGACACGGCATTCTGCATCGTGCGTTTTCGATCTTTTTATTCGACCCGCACTACAGGCTGTTGTTGCAGCAACGCAGCGCCAGCGTTTGCGGAGGACTTCA
>JBCCHH010000003.1:0-14805 GCA_039028855.1 Pseudomonadota bacterium
AAGCCGGTCGCACGGGCATCGAATGTTTCGATGACTGGGTTCGGGAATTACGCACCAGCGGCTATCTGCACAATCACACCCGCATGTGGTTTGCTTCAATCTGGATTTTTACTTTGAAACTTCCCTGGGTCTTGGGTGCCGATTTCTTTCTACGCTATCTGATCGACGCTGATCCGGCTTCGAACACCCTGAGCTGGCGCTGGGTCGCCGGCATTCAGACGCGCGGCAAAACCTATCTGGCGCGACCGGATAATATTGCCAAATACACCCAGGGAAGATATCAGCCTACCGATCTGGCTACGCAAGCGCCACCGATTCGACAAGAGGCGCCGTATCCTGCTCGACCGATTGAGCCGCTGGATCCAATTCCGAAGCGGTCGCGCGTGCTTGTGCTGCTGCATGGCGAAGATTTGCACGGCTTTGAAGCATTGCCGGCCGGGTTGGATATCGTCGGTACCGCCGTTGCAGCCGGCAATAACCACGCTTGTCGCTGGCCGTTTGGCAACAAGGCCAAAGTATTTATACATGCTGCTGTTGCAGACGTTACTAGTCAGATGGAGTCTACGCTGCGTGCCGATGTGCGGATGATCGATTCGCTGAATCCCCACGAGTTGGCTGAGCAGGCGCAGACCCTGGATGTACAATGCATCGTCACACCGGATGCGCCCGTTGGCCCGATCGACAGCGGGCTGCAGCTACTGACGCATGCACTGGACCAGCACGGCATTTCGTTGAAGCGCTTTCGTCGGGCCTGGGACCATGCCGCCTGGCCGTATGCGGAAAAAGGGTTTTTCCCGTTCAAAAAGCGGATTCCTGAATTACTGCAACAGGCCGATCTGGTCTGAATGATCTACTGATTCACTATGTTGTCTGATGAAAAACTTGAAAAATTGTTGGTTCGCGTTCGCGCCTGCACGCACTGTAAGGAACATCTGCCGTTGGGCCCAAGGCCAGTTCTGCAGATGCATAACGATGCACGTATTCTGATTGCAGGCCAGGCGCCGGGTCGGTTGGTGCATGCCAGCGGTATCCCGTTTAATGATCCTAGCGGGCGTCGCCTGCGCAACTGGATGGGCATTGACGAGCAGACGTTCTACGATGCGCGAAAGATTGCGATTCTGCCGATGGGCTTCTGCTATCCGGGCAGCAGCAAAAGCGGCGATTTGCCGCCGCGTCCAGAATGTGCACCGCTTTGGCGTGACCTGTTACTGGACAAACTGCAAAACTTGCGTTTAACCCTGGTCATCGGTGCCTATGCACAGCGCTGGCACCTGGGTACCTCAGCTTCGCTGACCGCACGCGTTCGCGACGGCTTGAAGGGCATCGATTCGGACCGAAATGCGGTCATCGCACTGCCTCATCCGAGCCCGCGCAACAATCGCTGGCTGAAGCAAAATGAGTGGTTTGAGATCGAGCTTGTGCCTAAATTGCAGGCCGTCGTCCGTCGGGTACTGGAAACGCCCATGGGCTCTGATTGAAGTCAAGTCTGATCCGAAGTTATCGCCGCAGTGGTGACTTGCGCAAAATTGTTACACTTGAAACTATTTTCCGCACGTGCAGGTCTCTTTTTCGCAATGAGCCGCGTGCGATAGTCAACGTTTCAAGGAGCAGGCAATGGGCGTATTAGTCGACGGCGAGTGGCAAGATCAGTGGTATGACACCAAGTCGACCGGCGGCAAGTTCAAGCGCAGCAAGAGTGCGTTTCGCCACTGGATTACCGCCGATGGTTCGGCCGGGCCATCGGGCGAGGCCGGGTTTACGGCCGAAGCCGGTCGCTATCATTTGTATGTGGCGCACGCCTGTCCGTGGGCGCATCGCGCGCTGATCTTTCGCAAGCTCAAGGGTCTCGAAAACATGATTTCGCTGTCCGTGGTCAATCCGCTGATGCTGGAAAACGGCTGGTCGTTCGAGCCCGGCTACAAAGTGACGCCCGACCCGATTCATCAGGCGGAGTACATGCACCAGGTCTATACCGCCGCGATACCTGATTACAGCGGCCGGGTTACGGTGCCGGTAATCTGGGATCGGAAAAGTGAAACGATCGTCAATAACGAATCGTCGGAAATCATCCGCATGCTGAACTCGGCGTTTGACGGCATTGGCGCCAAGTCGGGCGATTTTTACCCCGAAGATTTGCGTGAGCAGATCGATACGGCCAACGAAACGGTGTATCACAACGTCAATAACGGCGTGTACAAGGCCGGTTTTGCGACTACGCAGCGGGCTTACGAAGAGGCCGTGCTGGCGTTATTCGAAACGCTCGATGAGTTGGAGCAGCGATTGTCCGAACAGCGCTATCTGTGCGGCGATCGCATTACCGAAGCCGACTGGCGTTTGTTTACCACCTTGATCCGCTTCGATGCGGTGTACGTTGGCCACTTCAAGTGCAACCTGCGGCGGATTGAAGACTATTCAAATTTGTCGAACTACCTGCGCGAGCTGTATCAATGGCCCGACATCGCCGAAACGATCGATTTCCATGCGATCAAACTGCACTACTACGGCAGCCACAAGAACATCAACCCAAACGGCATCGTGCCTTTGGGACCGGCGCTGGATTTTCACCGAAAGCATGATCGCGCGCGCTTCGGCTGATCATGCCGCCATAAAAAACGCCGGTACGAGGCCGGCGTTTTGAATCATTCAATGAAGGTCGCTAATCAGTAGAAGGTGACTTCACCGGTGCTCAAGTCGTGAATCGCTGGAACCACGACGAGTTCGCCTGCATCGACCATTTCGCGAATCACATCGCTGCGGCGCAGAATTTCATTGACCTGCATTTGCGCGTTCAGCTTGGTGACTTTTTGTACGAAATCGGCATTGGCCGAGCTGCGGTCGGTACCGGCTGCGGTTGTGACGCCATCCACAGCCGGCATGATTTCGCTCAACAGCGTAGTAAGGTTACCGAGTTCAACGCCATCACAAGCGCCCTTGACGGCGCCACAGGCGGTGTGGCCCATAACGACGATCGCTTTAGCGCCTGCCACTCGAGTGGCAAACTCAAAGCTGCCGAGCATGTTGTCGCTGACGACGTTACCGGCCACGCGGCCGACAAACAGGTCGCCGATGCCCTGATCGAATACTTTTTCCGGTGTCGAGCGTGAGTCCAGGCACGACAATACGACTGCCCAGGGATACTGACCGTCTTCACTGGTCTGCTCGGCTTGAGCCGGATAGTCGCGGTCAAAGCTTTCACCAGTAACAAAGCGTGCGTTACCGGCTTTGAGACGCTCAATCGCATCAGCCGGGCTGGTCGCGGCCTGCTGTTCCTGGTCTGCCGTTTGATACTCATCAGCCCAGACATTGAACGACAGTGACAGGCTTAGTACCGTTGTTGCAGCCAACATTGCAAACGAAGATTTCATCATTGGTTTCCTCAGTTGTGTTATTAAATAACATTAAATATCAGTCGTTTGACTATTATACGAAAGCCGATTTAGATCGTGTGATAATCCGCTCGACGAGTGTTTGTTTTGCACCCTATGAGCCCACATATCATTCATTCGAAACCACCTCAAAGTTATTAACAGGCCTGTTATGACGATTCGTTCCAGCCTAGAAGCGAGTACCGAACGTTGGCCTTCGGCCGAAGCACTGCTGTTTGACCAAGACGTGGCCGAACGCACGGCTCAGTGCTACGAAACCGTGTGCGAGTTCGTGCCGGAAATCGAATGGCCGCTGCACGCGCCGCTGGTCGATGCGATCAACCGGCTGAAGAAGGAACGCGATGCGGTGATTCTGGCGCATAACTACATGACGCCGGAAATTTTCAACTGCGTCGGTGATGTGACCGGCGATTCGCTGCGACTGGCCCAGGTTGCAGCCGAAGCTGAGCAGCAGGTCATTTTGCAGGCCGGCGTACATTTCATGGCCGAGACGGCCAAGATCCTGTCGCCGGAAAAGACAGTGCTGATCCCCGATCTGCGCGCGGGCTGTTCGCTGGCTGCATCGATTACCGGCGAAGACGTACGCGGCATTCGCGCAGCCTATCCGGACTATCCGATCGTGACCTATGTCAACACCTCGGCCGAAGTCAAGGCCGAGTCGGATATCTGCTGTACCTCGTCCAATGCCGTGCCGGTGGCCGAAGCCATCGCCGCGCAGTGGGGTGTCGATACCGTGATTCTGATTCCGGATGAATACCTGGCTAAAAACGTGGCCAACCAAACCGAGCTGCGCGTATTGACTTGGCAGGGTGCGTGCGAAGTGCACGAACGATTCAGCAAAGCCGAGATCGATCAACTGCGGCGCGCTCATCCCGATGCGACCATCATTGCCCACCCGGAGTGTCCGCCAGAGGTGCTGCAGGCGGTCGATTTTGCCGGGTCCACGGCCGCCATGTCGCGCTTTGTGGCCGAACAACAACCACAGAAAGCCATCCTGATTACCGAATGTTCGATGAGCGATAACGTTGCGATTGCCAATCCGACCACCGAGCTGATTCGGCCATGCAATCTGTGTCCACACATGAAGCGCATTACGCTCAAGAAGATTTACGATTCGCTGCGTGAAATGAAATTTGAAGTCGAGGTGGATACGGCCATAGCCGAACGTGCGCGCCAAAGCGTTCAGGCCATGCTCGATCTGCCCCTGGCTGGTGCGGCAGCTTCGTTCGACACCTCGAAATCGGGCGCAACGGCGGAGTATGTTCGCCTATGAGCTGGCCCGGCTATATCGCCGAGGCCGTCAGCCGCGCGCTGGCTGAAGACTTGGGCGGGCGTGGTGATATCACCAGCCAGGCGACGATCGCGGAAGATCGTCACGCGCGCGTTGAGATTCGCAGCCGTGCAGCCGGCGTATTGGCCGGGGCTGCGGCTGCAAACGAAAGCTTTGCCCAGATCGATGCGGCCATTCGAATCGACTGGCAAGCGGAAGACGGCGATCCTGTGGCTGCAAATGCCGTGGTCGCTGAAATTCACGGTCCGGCGCGTTCGATTTTGACGGCCGAGCGCACGGCGCTGAATTTCCTCGGTCGCCTGAGCGGCATTGCCAGCCTGACCCGAGCCTACGTTGATGCCGTTAGTGGCACGGCCACCTGTATTACGCATACGCGCAAGACTACGCCGGGCCTGCGCGCTCTTGAGCTCGCCGCGGTCCGGTCCGGCGGCGGTGTCGCGCACCGTTTCGGGCTCGACGATGGGATATTGATCAAGGACAATCATGTCGCCCTCTGCGGTGGCGTAGCGGCGGCGATTCAGCGCGCCCAAGTCCAGGCTGGGCATATGACGCGCGTGGCGGTCGAAATTGACCGCCTCGACCAACTGCAAGCGGCTATTGCTGCCGGTGCCGACAGCGTGTTGCTGGATAACTTCAGCCTGATCGATCTTACACGCGCGGTTGAACAGGCAGATGGTGTGCTTGTGCTTGAAGCCTCGGGTAGCGTCACGCTTGATACAGTGCACGCCATCGCCGAGACCGGCGTTGACGTGATTTCGGTCGGCGCGATTACCCACTCTGCACCGAATTTCGATTTCGGGCTGGACGCCGTCGAGTCGCAATAGCCCATCGCGCCTTGGCTCGCAGCCCTGGATGATTCGCGCGATCAACGCACAGAATTGCTGTTGCATCTTGCCTGCTTCGGGTATGGTTACCGCTGGAATCTTTTCAGGCGAGAATGGCCATGCGAAACGATCGTGAGTTTGATGTTGTAGTAATGGGTGCGACCGGATTTACCGGGCGGCTGGTGGCGCAGTATTTGCTCAAGCGTCACGGCATCGCCGGGGCGTTCAAGTGGGCGCTGGCCGGGCGCAGTCAGGACAAGCTCGAACAAATCCGTGCCGAACTCGGCGATGCGGCAGTGGATCTGCCGTTGATTGTGGCCGACAGCCACGATTCGGCCAGTCTCGATGCCATGGTTGAGCGTACACGTGTCGTTTGCACGACAGTCGGGCCGTATGCGTTTTACGGCGCGGACTTGGTCGAAGCCTGCGCCGCACATGGCACCGATTATTGTGATCTTTCCGGCGAGGTGCCGTGGATGCGGCGCATGCTCGATCGGCATGCCGATGCGGCTCAGCAGTCCGGCGCGCGCATCGTACACTGCTGCGGCTTCGATTCGATTCCATCCGATATGGGTGTATTTTTCCTGCAGCAGCAGGCGATGGCGAAGTTCGGCCAGCCTTTGAACCGCGTTCGCCTGCGCGTCAAGGCGGCTAAAGGCGGTTTGAGCGGCGGCACCTATGCGAGCATGCTGAATATCGTTGATGAAAGCCATCACGATAAGGACATCCACCGCATCATGACCAACCCGTATTCGCTGTGCCCGCCCGAGCACCGCAAGGGCGAGCGTCAGCCCTACGTGCACGGCCCCAAGCTCGACCGTTCGCTCAATAGCTGGATGGCGCCGTTCATCATGGCTGCGGTCAATACGCGTGTGGTGCATAAGAGCAATGCACTCAGAGACCATGTCTACGGTACGGATTTTCGCTATGACGAGGCCGTGCTGACCGGCAGTGGTATCAGCGGTCAGTTGAAAGCCATTACGGTTTCGGCCGGCATGGCTGCGTTTGCGTTCGGTTCCGGCATACGACTGACGCAAAAGCTTATGAAGAAATTCATGCTGCCCAAACCGGGCGAGGGCCCGAACGCCGAGCAGCGCGAAGCCGGCTTTTATAACCTGATTGTCGAGGGCTCAACGGCCGATGGGCAAAAGCTGCGTGCGCGCGTCAAAGGCGACCGCGACCCGGGCTACGGCTCGACCTCGAAAATGCTTGGCGAGGCAGCATTTACGCTGGCCCATTTATCGCCCGAGGAAAAACCGGGTGGATTCTGGACGCCATCGACCGCCTTGGGCGACAGTCTGCTTACGGCCCTGACCGAACATGCCGGGCTGGAGTTTGCAATCGAATCGTAACCTCGTTTGCGCATGCTGGATAGTTAGCGCAGATCGAGTCGATACCGCCGCGACCTGTTAAAGCGCATACAAGCACTCGCACGCTCAAGCGAACACGAATCGTCCACGATTGATTCTGTCGAGATCAAAGGAAGCCGGTAGCCATGGCAGAAGCGCTCAAACAACAAAGCGAAGACCAGATTCAAGAGCTCGACTCGCAGTGCATCCAGTCGGTGCAGGATGCGCTCGAGGCCGAGGATCGTGAGCGGCTGCATGCCCTGCTGGAGCCGTTGCACGCCGCCGACGTAGCCGACCTGCTCGAACAGGTCGGCAGCGCCGAGCGCGAAGAGCTGGTTCGCCTATGGGGTCACTCGATTGATGGCGAAACTTTATCCGAACTTGACGAGGCCATTCGCGAACCGCTGATCGAAGCATTACCCGAGCAGGTACTGGCTGAGGCCGTACGCGAGCTCGACTCCGATGATGTGGTCGATCTGGTCGAGGACCTCGGCGACGAGCAGCAGTCGCGCATTCTTGAAGCCTTGGAAGACGACGATCGCGTTGATGTCGAAGCCGCGCTGAATTACCCGGAATTTTCTGCCGGCCGCTTAATGCAGCGTGAGCGCGTCACGATTGCGGCCGACGCAACGGTCGGTGAAGCGATCGACTGGGTTCGCCAACATGACGATCTGCCGCTGCAGTTTTATCATGTGATTTTGCTCGATCCGGCGCATAAACCCACCGGCTATGTCGCACTCGGCCGCTTACTGTCGTCACCACGGGATCAGCACTTAAACGAGATCACAGAAGACAGTTTCCGCACGCTCAAGGTGACCGACGACGAAGAAGACGTGGCCTATCTGTTTAACCATTACCATCTGATTTCCGCGCCCGTAGTCGATGAGCAGGAGCGACTGGTCGGTGTGATCACGATTGACGATGCGATGGCCGTGCTGGATGAAGAGCACGAAGAAGACATGCTGCGCATGGCCGGCATCAACGAAGCCTCCAGCCTGACCGACAGCGTGGCCAAAACCACCAAAGGTCGTGCCATCTGGTTGGGCGTGAATCTTGTCACCGCCATCCTGGCCTCGTTCGTTATCGGGCTGTACGCAGACAGCATCGAACAATTGGTCGCACTGGCCATCCTCATGCCAATCGTCGCCTCCATGGGTGGCAATGCCGGCACGCAAACCATGACCGTGGCCGTGCGCGCCATTGCCACGCGCGAACTCACACCGAGTAACGCGCTTCGAGTCAGCGGCCGCGAGATCACCGTCGGCGCACTGAACGGCCTGCTGTTCGGCCTGCTTATGGCCATCGTTGCCGGCTTCTGGTTCGGTCAGCCCATGCTGTCAGTCGTGATTGCGTTGGCCATGCTGTTCACCCTGGTCGCCGCGGCCGTCGGCGGCATCGTCATCCCGATCCTGCTGTCGAAAATGGGGATTGATCCGGCACTGGCATCGGGGCCTTTTGTTACGACCGTGACGGATGTGGTTGGATTTTTGGCGTTTTTGGGGTTGGCGTCGATGATTTTGCTTTGATTTTCTAGAGTCAAAGTCAATGCCGCCCGCTGCGCAATTTAGCTGCTGCTGAACTCAAGCATCAGGTTCCATTGGAGACGCAAGTGGATACCCGTAACTTATTCGATGACAAATCAGAAATCTATGCTCAAGCTAGGCCGCGGTATCCAGCGGAGCTATATAAATGGCTTGTTAGCGTTTGCCCTGCACGGCATTCAGTATGGGATGTGGGTTGTGGGAACGGCCAGGCGGCGATCGATTTACGGAATTATTTTGAAACGGTTCATGCAACCGATATAAGTTCATCCCAGATTGCAAATGCTCCAGGCCGTGAAGGCATAACGTTTTCTGTTCAAGCAGCAGAAACAACAAGCTTCGCTGATGATTCATTTGATGCGGTGTGTGTGGCACAAGCCCTGCATTGGTTTGACTACACTCAATTTTGGCCGGAGGTCGGGCGTGTTTTGAAGCCGAAAGGTGTTTTCTCCGCCTGGGGCTATAGCTGGCCTAATCTTGATCCTGCTTTAGATAGGCTTTTGGAGGATAGCTTTCTGTCAGTGATTAGCCCATATTGGGCAAGCCAGAACAAGCTGCTCTGGGATGGATATGTCGACGTACTATTTCCGCTTGAGCCTATTGAGGTTCCTCATATTGAACTATCAGTGAAATGGTCGGTAGATCAGTTTTTTGCGTATCTGCATAGCTGGTCTGCTACCCGTCGTTGTATGGAGGTCAATGGCGACGCGTTTTTTGCGTCCAGTTATCAGAAGATCAGTGAAACCTGGGGTAAGGATGTAGTACGTCAAGTGTCAATGGATTTTATTATTATCGCTGGGAAGAATACCTGCTAAATCATCCATCCCTTTCCACAGTTAAATTTGCGGTTTCAAACGAATCAATAGCTAGAGCTAGGACACGGTCTAAGGACAACAATATGAATGATATGAAAAACAAAGTAATCATAATCACCGGAGCCTCGAGCGGGATTGGCGAGGAAACGGCCAAGTTGCTGGCGTCAAAGGGTGCCAAGGTCGTGCTCGCTGCTCGGCGGGTTGAGCGGCTGGATGCGTTGGTGACGGAGATCAACGAAAACGGCGGCACGGCCATCGCGAAGGCGACGGACGTTAGCCGGCGTGAGGATCTGGACGCGTTGATCGACCTGGCCGTTTCCGAATACGGTCAGGTGGATGTGTTGATCAACAACGCGGGCATTATGCCGGTTGCGCCGATGGCAATGGTCAAGGTCGATGAATGGGACAAGATGATCGATGTCAACGTCAAGGGCCTGCTCTACGGCATTGCAGCCGCGCTTCCCGGCATGAAAAAGCGCGGTTCAGGCCACATCATCAATGTGGCTTCGGTCGCCGGGCACAAGGTGCTGCCGAACTTCACGGTCTATTGCGCAACCAAGCATGCCGTTCGCGCGATTTCCGAAGGCTTGCGTATGGAAAATCCGGATATTCGAGTAACCACGATTTCGCCCGGCCTCATCAAGACCGAGCTGGAAGACTCAACATCGGATGAAGGGATTCGCCAGGGCGTCAAAGACTTCTACAGCCAGCACGCCATCCCGCCGTCTTCAATTTCCGAGGCCATTGCGTACGCTATCGAGCAGCCGGACTATGTGGACGTTAACGAATTGATTATCCGTCCGACCACGCAGGAAGTTTGAATGAGTAGTCCATAGCCAGGAAATCGCTATGAGCATTTCAGGTCAGTGCATTCTCATTGAATCCAGTAAATTTCCTGTCCTCGAAGGAGAGGAGGATGAGCTGGTGAACGAAGGCATGTATGGAAAAGCACTTTGTTTGTATCTGCAAAATGAGCTTCCAAAGAAAAATATCAATGTGCCTTCCTTATGTTGTGAAGACTGGGGTTGGTGGATAGAAGTTCAAAGCGGTGATTTCGAAATAGGCTTATGCATCTATGCTGATCCTGAGTCTGGCAAATCGCCCACACGTTACGCAATCATGTCTTCGATCACTCAAGGAAAAAAGTGGGTCTGGTCAAAGTTCCGCAGTATTGATGTATCGAAAGATGTAATCAAAATCATGGATTCAGTTGAAACTGTGTTCAAGCAAGATGACGAAATCACAAAAGTTACGAGACATGATGACTTTGCTTTATATTGACAGAGCGTGTCGGCCATCAAATGATAGAAGCTAATTGGTGGGTAATTGAGATTGATAGGCCCCACAACCATCACCAAAGTTAGAGCGACCGGAAAATGATGAAATCATTGTCGATGCCGATTCGCGCTCAATCGATGCTAACGCAAAGGGAAACATCGTTGCTGGCGGATGATCACATTCTGATTCCAATACACCGACGTTGACATTGATCCCAAATACATTCATATCGGAATCAATTTCTAGATCAGTAATATAGATTTTCCCGGTTGAACTGCCTTGTTCCCCGAGGTTATAAGCAACTAGCACCTCATCTTGAAAATCAATCTGATTGAGAACGGATTCCAATTCTTGCGTTGACAACGCGCGAGACAACCATGATTGAGCAGCTTCTTCACGACTTGTAAATGTCTCTGTAGTCTTTGTGGCGCGCCCATTGCCAGCCATAAAGAGCTGAAGAAATGGCGCGTTAGGGTCTGGTCGATATTCATATTGAATTGAACTACGTCGCTCCGGGTAAGGGCCAACCAGTCGGTCTGATAATTCACGCATTTCAGATTGCAGTTCTGCGTGAAGGGCATAGTCATCACTACCTGCTACCAAATACGTGTTTTTTGCCCTAATTTCGTCTGCTTTATTCGAAAGTTCAAAGTATTGATTATTCTGCATTAAGGTTGAATGTCGTTCAATCACGGCAATCCTGTGTTCTCGGCCCTCAGAAATCAGTGTCTGATAAATCTCAATCCTTGGGTTTTCAATGAATCTCCAGCCAGGGTTGTACTCATCGCTAATTTCTGGCTTCCAAGCTCGATATCTTTCGATTAGATTTTTGGTCAATTCTTCATCACGATAGAGTTCTTTAGGTCCCAGACCTCCAGCCTGATAAAAAATGAAAGCATAAAGTTCTGCTGCAGACATTTCAGCTTCACTTCCTGAAGCTTGAAAAACACTTAGGTCTGCTGTGGAGCGTTCTTGGGCAATTAACAAGAGAAAGGCGGCGTCCAGGGTTTTTCCGACTTGATAACAGTTGATCATGCCTGAAAAGAGCTCAAAACCATTCAACGTGCTTGCGTTATTTAAGGATTCCGAGCAGTTTCGAGCGATGAATTCTGGCTGTGTCTGAAATAAGACAAGTCTGCTATCTGCAGGATCGTTGTTTGCAATTACTTCGGTAGTGGTTTGAACAGTTTGTCCAGCGCAACCGACTAAGAGCAG
The DNA here is from genome assembly GCA_039028855.1 of Pseudomonadota bacterium. Lineage (GTDB taxonomy): Bacteria > Pseudomonadota > Gammaproteobacteria > Xanthomonadales > Wenzhouxiangellaceae. The sequence continues at coordinate 11,700 of JBCCHH010000003.1, forward strand.
AGTTGTAAGTCCTGACAAGACCACATTCACAAGTGCTCTCACGATACCTCCAATACATTTAACGCCATACTTGATTTTATACTCTTATCGGATGCATGAAGAAACCGATTGATTTGGCTTGATTTTATGCAAAGGGGCTTCGTCTGCGAGTAGGCTCCTACAGCATTTGCGGGGTGCTTTATTCTGGAATTGCACTTTCGATAAACGCCACCAAATCATCCCGATATTTCTGCATCGACGGCTGATGCAGATACATCATATGGCCCGCTTCGTAATAGTCGACGCGAATGCGTTCGCGCGCGTCCATCGGGATGTCCAGATGACGCACGTAGTAGTTGGTGGCGCCGACCGGGGTGGCCATGTCGAAATAGCCCTGCTGAATGTGCAGATGCAGTCCCGGGTTCATGATCATGGCCATGGACATATCGGGCAGCAGGCTGACGGCATGCTGTTGACGACCATTCGGTGCTTCATGACTCCAGTCCCAATCGAGCGGCCAGGCCGAGGTCTTGTACTCGAGGTCGCGGCCGAATTCCAGATCGTTATGCAGATAATCAAGAAATGCAGCAGTGTACGCTGGGCCTACGGCTGGGAAGAATGGATCGTAGTCCATCGTTTCCGATAGAGGATTAATCGAAGGGCCGATAAAGCGTGAATCGATACGCCCGGCAATCAGACGGTCACTTCGCTTGAGTTCCTGTAGATACTGTTGATGGTCTACCCGCAGGTCGGCTTTTTCCCAATACTCGGTGCTAACGCCGGTATATGCGGCAAGCAGCTCGGCCATTGTGCGTTTACGGGCTGGATCAATCGTGTAGCCAGCGGTAAGTGCGGGCAGATACTGTTCGAGCGCAAAGCGATCGACTTCTTCAAGGAAGGGTTTAAGTTCTGCCGGGCGGTTGTCCAGCGCATTGTGATACCAGGCAGTGGCGGCGAATGTGGACAAGTACAACGCATGCGGTAAATCCAGACCGTCGCCATCGCGGCCGGCGGACGTGTCGAGGAACGGTGAGACCAGAATCACTCCGTTTAAGTGCATGCCGTGTCGGCTTTGCAGATAGTGCGCCAGACCGGCGCCGCGAATACCGCCATAGCTCTCGCCGAGAATGAACTTGGGTGAGGCCCAGCGGCCGTTTTCCGTGATGTATTGTTTAATGAAAGCACCGACCGATTCAATATCCTGATCTACGCCCCAGAACATCTTGCCTTCGGCCTTGCCGATCGGCCGGCTGAAGCCGGTGCCGACCGGGTCGATCATGACCAGATCGACCTTGTCAATAATGCTGAATTGATTATCGACCCGCTTGGCCGGTGGAGGTGGGGTGAAGTTGGGGTCATCCACAACCACTCGCTGTGGCCCAAGAATGCCCATATGCAGCCAAATCGAAGACGATCCCGGCCCACCGTTAAAGGCAAACATCAGCGGTCGCTCGCCCGGTCTATAGTTGCCGTCACGAACATAGGCGGTATAACCGAAGCGCGCGACGGATTTATCGTTTTTCTTTTGAATCAGCCAGCCGGTCGTTGCGCGATAGTCCACTAGCTCACCGTCAATACGCACTTGATGCTCGGTGACGGATTGACGAGGTTCGTGCTGCTCGTCACCCAAATGAACTTCCTGACTCTCGTCAGCCAGGACAGAAGCACAGCACAGAGACATAAACATAAAAATCAGGCTAGACAAAAGTAATTTCATTTCGATACCTTGATAATGAAGCGGGGTTAATAGTCGTTCAAACGCCGGTTCGGGTTGCGGCAAGATCAGTACTGCAGCCTATCAGGCCAGCGCTTTAGCGGCCGGCACGTATTCATAGCCCAGGTCACTGGCAACGGCCTCATAGGTTACTTGGCCACGATGTACATTCAGGCCATTGAGCAGATGCGGGTCTGCCAACATCGCTTCAGCGGCTCCCATATTTGCCAATCGAACGGCATAGGCCATGGTGGCATTGGTCAACGCAAACGTTGAGGTACGTGCTACCGCACCCGGCATGTTGGCGACGCAGTAGTGGATGATGCCGTCGACTTCATAGGTCGGGTTCTGGTGCGTGGTGGCCTTGCTGGTTTCGAAGCAGCCGCCCTGGTCGATGGCAACGTCAACCAGGACCGAGCCTGGGTCCATCAGGGACAGTTGGTCGCGGCGCACAAGCTTGGGCGCCGCCGCGCCAGGGATGAGCACGGCACCGATCACCAGATCGGATCGTGTGAGGTATTGGTCGATCGCTTCTTCGGTCGAGTAGATGGTGTTGAGGCTGTCGCCGTAGAGTTCGTCAATGTATTTCAAGCGTGGCAGCGAGCGATCGAGAATGGTCACATCTGCGCCCATGCCCATGGCCATACGTGCGGCGTTGAGGCCGACGACGCCACCACCGATAACCACGACCTGTGCCGGCTGCACGCCGGGTACGCCGCCGAGCAAGACGCCCGAGCCGCCCTGGGCACGTTCGAGCGCATGTGCGCCGGCCTGGATGGACATGCGGCCGGCAACTTCACTCATCGGCGTTAACAGCGGCAACCCGCCGTGGCGGTCGGTGACCGTTTCATAGGCAATTGCCGTGCAGCCCGACTCCACCAGCAGTTGCGTTTGCTGCGGATCGGGCGCCAGGTGTAGATAGGTGTAGAGGATCTGGCCTTCGCGCAGCATGCGGCATTCGTTCGGCTGCGGTTCTTTGACCTTGATGACCATCTCGGCGCGCTCGAAAATCTCTTCCGGCGTATCAACAATCTCAGCGCCGGCGCGTTCATATAAATCATTGGTTAGACCGATCGACTTGCCGCCGTCGCGCTCGACCAGCACCTGGTGGCCATGGCCGGTTAGTTCGCGAGCGCCGGCTGGCGTCAGGCCGATGCGATATTCGTGATTCTTGATTTCTTTGGGTACACCGATCTGCATGTTGAACTCTCGTTGATTGCCTTAGGCTCGATCGCGCATTTACGGCAAGTGTAAGGATGATGGATTGAAGGCTGGTTCGCTGCACTTTAGAGCACGTATTCTAATCTGGATTCTACCCGTTGCCCAAAGCGCTCGCAGTGGCGTCAGCGTTTCGTAAAAGCAATCCATGCGTTTTTGAAACGCTGATGCAGATTTTCTGTTGGCGCAAAAATA
>JBCCHH010000004.1:0-14330 GCA_039028855.1 Pseudomonadota bacterium
CTGCACTATTCACCCCACTGCCCAGGGCCGACCAACCCGCATCGCCGGGCTGAGTTGTGTCGTACACCGCGATACGGCTCGCCGTACTTCCGCCCGCCTCAGTGAAATCACCGCCGACGTACAGGTCCGTGCCCATCACCGCAAGGGCACGGACACTAAAACCATTAAACCCATTAAAACCAGTCACCCCATTGCCCAGAACCGACCAGCCCGCATCGCCGGTTGCCGTCGTGTCGTACGCTGCGATACTGTTTGCCGCAACGCCGCCGGCTTCCGTGAAATCACCGCCGACGTACAGGTCCGTGCCCATTACCGCCAGGGCGAGAACGTCATCATCCACCCCACTGCCCAGACCGGAAAATTCACCCGTTGCCGGGGTAAAGCGAACAATGTGGTTGGCAACTGCAAATCCGCAGGCCGAAAATTCACCGCCAATGTACAGTTCTCCAGCCATCACAGCCATGGCTTGGACGTCGTCGTCACAACCCGGCACACCAAATTCATCGCGCGACCAGGCCTCATCGGCACTGCCCGAGCGAATAAACCGCGGCGCCTGTCCAGGACCGCTGGCTAAGGCATAGCCTGAAATATCCACGGAGCCGGAGAAATCCTCCGGCAACACCACATACCCCTCCTCATCCAATAGCTCAGACAGCGCGATGTCATAGCTTGGCTGCTCGGCTACTACAACGGTCGCTGAAAACAGTGCGACCAGAACCAGCACAACAACTGAAAAAAGGATCCGCATCGCTGATAACTCCCTTAATCTGCCGTTCCATCCGATTCAAGCTCAAAGCCGTCGCGGAATAGGACGTCGTTCGTCCCCATCACATCCACCCGGTCCGGGCTGCTCGGCGCATTCGAGGGAATGTTGATCCAGGCTTGACGCACACCCGCGGTACTGGGCGTAAACACGACGTCAATGCCACAGGCATCATCGACCGGCAGTGTCGTGTCCGTGCACGAGTCCAGCGTAATCTGAAAATCATCGGCGTGCGGCCCCGCCACTGTAATCGAACCGAGCACCAACTCGGCCGGCCCGAGGCTTTCGACAACCGCCATCTGAGGATCGGTCGGAACGCCCAAGGCTTGATCGCCAAAATCCAACACGTCGGGCAGTATATTGATGCCAGAAACCGAGATACATTGAACCTCAACATTGGTGACATTGCTGCCGCCCAGTACGCCTGAACCATTACTCAGCGTACAGATCTGGTCCGGCTCGGACGGCTGGGTTTGCACGGTAACGGTATAGGACGAGCCATCATCCAGCGCCGTCAAAAAAGCAAATGGCTCATTGGCGGTAATGGCCAGATCATCGGCACCGTTGTTCTGTAATACCAGCCCGCTGCCTGCCAAATCGGAAACATTGCCGCCAACCGTGAACTGATCCATAACGCAGTTGACCTGTACATTAGTTACATTACCGCCGCTGACTGTTCCCGTACCGTCCGTCACCGTACAGGTCTGGCTTGGCCCGCTTGGCTGAATTTGAACGGTCACGTTAAAGCCAGTGCCGTCGTCCTGCGGACTGAAGCTAAACGAAGGGTTAGCGGCATCCACCGTCTGCGCATCACCGCCGTTGTTGCTCACTACCACGCTGTTACCGCTTGCCAGGCCCGTCACCGTGCCGCCGACGGTGTATTGCTCGGTCACACACGTCACCAGCACATCGGTCACGTCCGCACCAGCTAGCGTGCCGCTGCCGTTACTCACGCTGCAGGTTTGGCTGGGATCGGTCGGCTGCGACAGCACGGTAACGTCATACGCCTGTCCATCTGCCAGCAACCCAGGAAAAGTGAATACGCCGTCGGCTGCAATCGGCAGATCGTCGCCGCCATTGTTCTGCAGCACCAGCCCTCCGCCTGAAAGGCCGGAGATCGTTCCGCCGATGTTGAACGTCGGCAAGGTCAAAATATAGGCTGAACCCGTGTTATCACTGTCTCCGACGGCACCAATCAAGGCGCGCGCTTCGGATACGCTTACTGACCAGCCGAAGTTATCGCCAATTTCGGCATCGGCCGCAACCAGCTTGGCGTTCTGAGGCCATAAACCCGTGGCTGGGTCACGGCCAAACAAATAGGCCGCACCCCTTCTGAAATCATTATTCGGCGCGCCAACCAATGCACGATCGTCCAACAGGCTGACCGAATAACCGAACTCATCGTTTGCGGCCGCATCGTTCGCAGTGAGTTTGTCGGTTTGCGACCACATTCCGGCATCGTGATCGAACACATAGGCCGAGCCCGAACGATCACCCGCATCATCGTCCAGATAGGCACCGACCAGCGCACGATCGCCGGACAAGCTGACCGACCAGCCAAAGCGATCGGCGCTGCCTGCATCCGTCGCGACCAGCTTGGCGCTCTGCGGCCATAAGCCGCTTCCGGTATCCCGATCGAACACATAGGCCGCGCCGGTATTACCGATACTGATACTGTCGTACGCGCCGACCAGCGCGCGATCGCCCGACAGGCTGACCGACCAACCGAATCGGTCGCCGCTGTTCGCATCCGTCGCGGTCAGCTTTGCCGTCTGCGACCAGATACCAGTCATCGGGTTGCGCTCAAAAATATAGGCCGCACCTGCACCATCCGCACCAATCAGCGCCCGGTCGCCGGACAGGCTGACCGAGCGGCCGAAAATGTCACCCATTGCTATATCGTCCGAGAACAACTGCACGCTTTGCGACCACACGCCGGTCGATGAATCACGCTCGAACACATAGGCCGCACCCGAAAACGTACCGTTGGCTGCATTAAACGGCGCACCCACCAGCGCACGGTCGCCATCCAGGCTGATTGAGTTGGCAAATCGGCCGCTGCCCGGATCGCTGGGCCGGAGTAAAGCGCTGGCTGGCCATTGGCCCGTGCCGGGGTCACGATCAAATACATACACCAAGCCATTCGTACTCAAAAGTGGTGCAGCAACCATAGCGCGTTCACCGTCGAGACTGACCGACCAGCCGAATTCAGCAAATCCAGTCACGCTCGGAGCCAGCTTGGCTTCCTGCACCGCGGCGCGGGACGCGGATAGTGCTTGGAAACCGGTCGCTGTACTATCCGCTGAATCCCCAAGTACAGAGGCACAAGCGGTGACCAGCAACAGTCGAAAATTCATCTGAACACCCACCCTTGAAGTCATTTAATAGCCACGTTCACGAACCTTCAAATCCATCGGCAAAGATGACCGGCGACTGGAAGAAAAGATAGGCGGCGCCGGCACTGATCGCACTGTTATCGGCCTGGTCGCCGTCAACGCCCGTTGCGCTGCTGCGTTCGTCCCGCGCGGCAATAATGACGTTTGGCCCGGATAGGCCAACGGCGGCACCAAATTGATCGAGTGATTCGGTATTCGAAGCTTTCAGATAGGCCCGCTGAGTCCAGTCAACGCCGCTGCGATCAAACAGGTACGCGGCACCGGCAAGAAACATGGAATTGTTGTTCTGTTCGCCATCGACGCCGGTCGCGTTACTTGCCTCGCCTCGGGCACCGATCACGGCCTGATCACCGTCGATGGAGACCGCGCTGCCAAACAAATCGTCGCTGCCGGTGTTCGAGGCTTTGATGTAGGCCTGCTGCGACCAGTTCATGCCATTGCGCACGAAAAGATACGCTGCGCCAGAATCGAAAGCGCCGTTGAGTTGATCATCGCCGTTGACGCCGGTTGCGTTGCTGTCCTCATCCGGTGCGCCGATCAGAATCGACTCGCCGGAAATGGCCACGGCTTCGCCAAAGTTATCCTGGAAGCCGGTGTTCGAAGCCTTCAGGTAAGCCTGCTGCGTCCAGTTGGTACCACTGCGCACAAATACATAGGCTGCACCGGAATCAGACTCGGCATTGCTTAACTGATCTCCGTTGACCCCCGTCGCTGCGCTGCTTTCATTCGGCGCACCGACGACGATGGTGTCGCCGTCGATCGCGAGCGTTTGGCCAAAACCGTCCAGCGCATCGGAATTCGAGGCTTTCAGGTAGGCCTGCTGGGTCCAGATTCCGGCATTGCGGACAAACACATAGGCCGCACCGGATGAGGTGGCCATGTTGTCGCCCTGATCGCCGTTGACGGTATTTGCATCGCTGTCTTCACGCGGCGCGCCGACCACGATCGTATCGCCTGAAATGGCGACCGAAAAACCGAACTGATCCTCTGACTCGGTATTTGACGCTTTCAGATAGGCCTGTTGCGACCACTCGCCTGCACCATTGCGCACAAAGACATAGGCCGCGCCGGCAAATTCGGCCGCATTGTTGTCTTGAGCGCCATTGACGCCGGTCGCGTCACTGTCCTCCAAGCGTGCACCCACCACCAGCGTATCGCCGGACAGCGCTACCGACCAGCCGAACTCATCGCCGCCGCCGGTGTTCGAGGCTTTGATATAGGCCTGCTGCGACCACAGGCCGGCAGTATCGGGCACCAGTACATAGACCGCGCCAGAATCAAAGAATGCATTGCCCTGACTGCCATTCACGCCTGTGGCATTGCTGTCTTCAAGCGAGGCGCCAATGATGACGGTGTCACCGCTCACGGCAACGCTGCGGCCAAAGCTATCGCCCTCATCCGTATTCGAAGCTTTGATATAGGCCTCTTGTGCGGTCATGCCAGCCAGCGCAGCCTGAACCGGAACGATCAATAATAAAAACCAAATCGCGAGCCGTAGCCTTTTCATGTTTCAACTCCTGTTTCGTACATGCCTGAAATCACTAGTCAAAGCCTATTGAAATGATGGAAACCGGATATCCCACAGCGTTGCCAAATGTTTCCCTGGTGTTGCAAGGTGCTTGCGTAGAATCGTTGCTGCAGCGTTTGTGAGGCGCTGTCAGAACGGCTGTGTCAGGCAGCGTCGCTATGGATTAAAACCCCCGGAGTGCAGGGCCACTCCGGGGTAGTCTCGATAGCTCGCGCGTTACGCCTTATTGCGCTTTTCCTGGATCACAATGCCAACGACCAGTAACAGCAGCGCCATGAGCAGCAGGCCCCAGCGATTCATGACCGGAACCATAAGCACTTCACAGTTAATCTGGAACGTTGTCGGTTGATCCAGGGACGGATCCGAATTGAACTCGAAATGCGACAAGTCGCTGACTTCGAGCTGGGTCACGTCACCCGTGCCGCTGGCGATAACCTGGTTAACAAACTCGATACCCAGGAAATTTGCCGCAGTCAGCACAGTCACCGATACCTCAATGCTGGCCGATGCACCAGGGGGAAGCACATCAGTACCTAACAACATATTGGTATCGGCATTGCCATCGAAAGCAGGGTTGATGGAAAGATCGGCTGACTCGACCGAGTCAAGCGAATAGCCGGTTGGGCTCAGCGCAAATGTGCTCTCGAGGTCATTTACGAGCTGCAGGTCGGTCAAGGCATCCGTACCGCCGTTGAACACCGTGATGGTGAATGTCGCCACGGCGAAGTCCATGGCGCAGCCGACGGCAACCGGATCGGCTACGGCAATCTGCGTGCGATTCAACAGATTGTCGACCGAGACCGCAACTGCATCCCCACCCGTAACAGTGAAGTCAGGCGGTGTGATCACAGGCGTATCCCAGGCATAGCCAACGTAGGTATCGCCTGAATCGAGCGGATCGGGCAGACCGGGTTCCGTGACCGTACACGCCGTACCGGTATCGATATCGAACGGACCTTCAATAGCGCCATCGGTCAACAGTACGTTGCGATCAAACGCATCGTTATCACAGTCGAATGCAATTTCGAACTCCGATCCTGCGACATAGCCTTCAGTCGCACCGGTTACGTTCTTCGATACCGTCACGCCACCCTGTTCGATATTGGTGAACGTCAGATCGACGTTCGATCCCGGTGTAATCGTGATGCCGGTCTGCGGGTTGGCTTCCTGCACAACCCAGCCGGCCTGCTCGGTCTCACTCACCTCGTAGACACAGTCGCTGGAATCATTGACGTTGACCGCAAGCAGGTCAGCAAACACGCCGCTGCCGCCGGCCGCCGGTATCGTCAGCGGGTTGGTTACGCCGCTGATATCGCAGCCAACCGGATCGTTCACGTCGAGCGTAAACACCCAATCAACCGCATTGGCTGAATTGCCGGTGACGACCTTGGTGACCTGAATACCGCCGCTGAGCTGCGTATTGTTGAACACACAGGTGACGGTCTCGTTGGCTTCGAGCACGAAGTTAGCCGTGGCCGTGCCGACATCGCCACTGCTGTTGGCATCATCGCAGACGATACTGCTCAGCTCCCAGCCTGGCGGCACCATTTCTGTGCTGCTGTAGTCGCCCGGCACCAGATCGCTGACCGTGATCTGCTCGTTGTCGGTCAGCTCACCAGCCGCATCGCCGGTAAACGTAAACGTATCGGGCGCACCGTCCGGATCGGTCTGTTTCTCGATCACAATGGTGCCGCGCTGCTGACGGTTTTCGAACGTACAGATCACCGTCTCGCCCGCGTCGACCACGAAGGTGGCTGTCCTGGTACCCACATCACCCGTACTGTCCGTATCGTTACAGCTGATCGCAGTGAGATCCCAATCAGCAAGCACGTCTTCGGTACTGGTGTAGCTACCAGCGTCCAGACCGCTGACGATAAGCTGTTCGTTATCGGCAATCGCGCCAGCCACGTCCCCGGTAAAGGTGAAGCTATCGGTCGCACCATCCGGGTCGGTCTGCTTCTCAACGATGATCGTCGCGCCCTGAGTGTTGTTGAACACACAGGTGACCGTCTCACCCGGATCGAGCACGAAGTTGGCCGTGGCGGTACCGACATCGCCGGTACTGTTCGTGTCGTCACAGACGATCGAGCTAAGGCTCCAGCCGGCCGGCAGCGTTTCGGTGGCCGAATAATCGCCCGGCAGCAAATCGCTGACCATGATCTGTTCATTGTCCATAATCGCGCCGTTCACCTCACCGCTGAAGGTAAAGCTATCCGGCGCGCCATCGGGATCGGTCTGCTTCTCGACGATAATGGTGCCGCGCTGCTGACGGTTGTCGAATACACACGTTACAGTCTCATTCGCTTCGAGCACGAAGTTGGCCGTGGCCGTACCGACATCGCCGCTGCTGTTCGCGTCATCACAGGTAATCGCGGTCAGATCCCAACCGGGCGGCACGATCTCCATGCTGCTGTAGTTGCCCGGCACCAGATCCGTAACGATCAGCTGGTCGTTGTCGGCAATAGCGCCGGCCGCATCGCCGGTAAAGGTGAACAGGTCGGGTGCACCGTCCGGGTCGGTCTGTTTCTCGACAATGATCGTGCCGCGCTGCTGACGGTTGTTGAAGGTACAGATCACCGTTTCGCCCGCGTCGACGACGAAGTTGGCCGTGGCCGTACCGACGTCACCGCTGCTGTCCGTATCGTTGCAGACGATTGAGGTCAGATCCCAATCAACCGGCACGGTTTCCATGCTGCTGTAGTTTCCGGCCGCCAGTCCACTGACGATAAGCTGTTGGTTATCGGCAATCGCGCCGGCCACATCGCCGCTAAAAGTGAAGCTCTGTGTCGCACCATCCGGGTCAGTCTGCTTCTCGACAATGATCGTCGCGCCCTGCGTATTGTTGAAGGTACAGGTCACAGTCTCACCCGGATCGAGCACGAAGTTGGCCGTCGCGGTACCGACATCGCCGGTACTGTTCGTGTCGTCACAGACGATCGAGCTAAGGCTCCAGCCGGCCGGCAGCGCTTCCATGGCCGAGTAATTGCCCGGCAGCAAATCGCTGACCATGATTTGCTGATCGTCCATAATCGCGCCGTTCACGTCACCGCTGAAGGTAAAGCTATCCGGCGCGCCATCGGGATTGGTCTGCTTCGCGACAATGATCGTGCCGCGCTGCTGGCGGTTGTCGAATACACACGTTACGGTCTCATTCGCTTCGAGCACGAAGTTGGCCGTCGCGGTACCGACATCGCCGCTGCTGTTCGCGTCGTCGCAGGTGATCGCGGTCAGGTCCCAACCGGGCGGCACCATTTCCGTGCTGCTGTAGTTGCCCGGCACCAGATCCGTAACGATCAGCTGGCCGTTGTCGACAATCGCGCCGGCCGCAGCGCCGGTAAAGGTGAACTGATCGGGTGCACCGTCCGGGTCGGTCTGTTTCTCGACAATGATCGTGCCGCGCTGCTGGCGGTTATCGAACCTGCAGGTCACCGTCTCATTGGCTTCGAGCACAAAGGTGGCCGTCCGTGTAAGGATGTCGCCGCTACTGTTGGTATCGTCACAGGTAATTCCGGTCAAATCCCAACCCGCCAGCACGCCTTCGGTACTTGTATACGTGCCCGGCGTCAGGCCAGGAACGATGATCTGGCCGTTATCTGCAATCAAGCCAGCCGCAGCGCCCGTGAACGTGAACTGATCGGGTGCACCGTCCGGATCGGTCTGCTTCTCGACGATGATCGTGCCGGTAATCTGAGTGTTTTCAAACGCACAGTTGATCGTGCCGCCTTCTACAAGCTGCACGCCGTCGACTTGGGCATTGCCAAGATTCGGCGTACCGTTATCGCACTGCAGTGCGGTCACGTCCCAGCCAGCCTGCACGGTTTCGCTGACCGTGTAGCTACATGGCGTCACGTTGTCATCGCGGCTGAACACCGGCAGTGCAGGCTGCGACTGCGTACCGCCGCCGGCGGCAATGCTCAGCGGCCAGCTCGTCTGGCCACTGACGTCACAACCGCTGGTCGCCGTGCTGATGGTAAACGCCCAGTTGGCCGCGGCCGGTCCGCCAATCTCGACTTTCTCAACCGAAATCGCGCCCGGTGCACGCACCGTCAGTTCGGCGCTGGTCGGGGACTGGTTATTCCCCAGATCGGTCCGCAGTTCGTTCGCCGCAATCAGGTTGGTATACACACCCGCCGCCGCGCTGGTCACATCCACCGTTACGGTACAGGTTCCGGGTGCACCGGCCGGAATCTGAGCGCCGGTGCCCAGCGTGACGGCAACGTCGCCAACCGGCGCCGTGACAACGCCGGCCGGACAGTTCGTGGCCGCATTGGCCGGGTTGGCAATCACGACATCCGCCGGCAGATTGTCGACCAGATCGGCCAGCAGCGTGGCCGGCAGCGGATTGTTATTGCTCAAGGTCAACGTTAACTGGCTGACGCCAAAGGTCGGAATACTGTCGGGCGCGAACGTCTTGACCACGGTCGGCGGCACGTTGACGCGCGCGCGGTTGCGGAATACGATCCTGAAGTTTTCGGTCCCGATCGAGCCGATATTGATCGGTTCGGTAGCCAGTCCGTTACCGGATGCATCAACCACGTTGTCGGTGTTCTCGACAAACCATTCCGGGAACCCGGCATCGCTGCCCGGCCAGGCCGCGCTGAGCGGCGGCTCGGTTTCGATCACCCTCAATTCTGACGTCAGCCTTGGCACCAGGATCGGCGCGGAACAAAAGCGCGGCTCGCCTTCAACGCGCGTCAGATTCACGTTGCCCGGCGTTGGATTGTTCGGGTCATTGCTGGACAAGGTCAGATTAAATGTACCGCCCTGATTGGCCGGCAGATCGCCATTGTCCTGCACTTCCTTACACAACTGGACGAAGCGGTCCGGGCCCTGACGATTGAAGAAGGTGATTGTCATATCGCCCGAATCGGCCGCGGTGCGTCGCGTATCGAGAAGGCCGGTGTCTTCGCCGATGCCCTGTTCCGAGAACGGCACTGGACCGGTACTGTCGAATCGCCAGATCGGGAAGCCGGGCGTATTGGTGTTTGTGTTCCAGTTCGGCAGGAACTCGGTCGCGCTGTGATCGTTGCCGATCAGGCTGAACGGCGTGCCAAAAACGTCTGCCGGTCGGCGCGTCTCAATGCATTCCAGTGCGCCGCCTTCGATCACCGTGAGGGTATCCTGAGCCGTCGTGATACCGAACTCATGCACCGAACTCAGCACCACGTCGGTACTGTCATCGATCGCGTCGCCGTTCGCCAACACCTGTTTGCACACGCGCAGATTGGCGGCCGGGCGAATGACGAAGGTCTGACGCACGGTATCGCCCGGCATCGGATTCAATGCCTGGACCTGGGTCTGTGTGTTACTGGGGGTACCCTCTGCTACAACCGGCGGTGATGGATTACCCACCAGCGACAGTTCGGAAAAGCCGGTGCGTGAGCCGTATAGCGGCAGATAATCCAGCCCGGGCCAATCCGGTCCGGCCGGCGCTAAAAAGGTCGCGATCAGATCTTGATTCCAGGGATTGGCAATATTCGGCAGCGGCTGCAGGCCGGCCGGGTTACCCGGCGAGGTCGCAAACGGCTGCAGGCATTCCGTCGTGTTTTCAGCCGTCGAGAACGCCCCGGGCTGGAGCGATATGCCGCCCAGCGCGCCTGAACTGGTGATGGCGGTTTCGGTATCGCCATCGCCATTGGTATCGACGCGCAGGCACAGCTCATAGAACACCGGGTCGGGATCGATACGGTTACGTATCTGGAGCGTGTAGTCCTGATTGGCTTGCCAGACACCTGCGGCAAAGTCGCCACTATAGCCACCATCTGAATTGAACTGCATCTGAGTCGAGGCTACGAATGTACCGAGACTCGTCACCGGCTGATTGTAGAGCTCGGCGAGCGGGAAGCCCGTCTCCCATGAAATCTCATCGACTCTGTTCTCACCAAAGCCAAACGCACCCGGCGCAGCGGCATTGACTATCACCGGCAACGAAGCCAGGCAGGCTGTTGGCGTACCTTCGGTTAAATTGGCTACAAAAGGACGCACTACAGCACCGGAATCGCTGCCAGCAGAGATCGCGAACGGCAGCGTCTGAACGGGCGCAACACCGTCGTCTTCAAACAATTTGCAAACGCGCATCAGCGCCTGCGCAGTCGGATCCGTTCCAGTGCCGAACGGTGCCGCACGGTTTACGATACGCACCTTGATCTGGCTTTCGTTCATCAACTCCGAAACAGTCCAGTCCAGATCAAACAGCGCCGTTCCTTGCGCGTCCGGCCCGGGCCCACCAAACAACCTTACGTCAGTACCATCATCACGCAGCACCTCCCAGCGCGGATAACCGGCCGCATTCGACTCCCACGCGGCCGGAAACTGCTGCTCAATCAACTCGGTCAACGGCGCGGCAGGATCGACGCCGAGCGGTTCGGTGATGCAGACTTCATTGCCATCTTCGGCTGCAGTCAAGGAGCTAAGCGTGATTGCATCCAGCAGCCCGCCGGCCAGCCGTACGAAGAACGCGCCGCCGTGGTTGATCGCATCTCCGTTGTCCTCAAGCACCTTACAAATGCGCAGCTCCCGAAACGGGGTCCAGCGGTTGCGGTAGGTCACGCGCAGATCGCCGCTCAGACCGGAAATATCGGTGGTATTGGTTGCGCCAAGCGTCAGCAGCGTGTTGCCGGGTTCAGTCAAACTTCCAGCGCCGTTGACCTCTTCGATCACGATCTCGGGAAAGCCGGGTGTGACCCCGAAATCGACCCGGTTACTGAAGGCCTCGGCGGTTTCCAGATCTGCACCGAGCGGCAGGTTGATCGTCACAGTTTCACACGGTGTAGTACCCTCATCAACATCGAAGAAATCCACCACGATCTGCGGCGCGGTATTGATGCCGATTCGGAGATTAGTGAACGGTGTCTGTGTACCATCGCCATTGTCAACGGCTTCCTTACACACCTGAGTGACCTGCCGGCCCGAGGCATTGGTAAAGGTGACGGTTGCCGTACCGCTTAATGCCGCGAGATCAGCACCGCTGATTTCGGCTACCTGGCCGGTACCGTTGAATGTGGTATTGCCGTCGGTAATTTCCCACAGCGGGTACCCCGGCGCATTACGCAGCCAGTTGGCCGGAAACGTGGCCGATTCGATGACGGTCAGCAGCGTTGATCCGGGCGGCACCAGAGAGGGCGCGGCACAGGTCGCCGGCTGACTTTCGTTCCGATTAATCGTGAACTCATTGGCGATGGTCGTGTCCTGATTCGCGACGGTAAATCGGAAATCGCCCCCTTCAGTGGTATTGGCATCACCGTTGTCGAGTACCTGTTTGCAGACCTGTACCTGAGTGGGCTGGGCCAGCGCCATCCCAGGCAGCAATAGACCAAGAACAAATAGCAGCATCAGACTGAGCCTGATCAATTTACGCATACTCAATGGTGTTTGGCTCATCGGTTCCATCACTACAACTCCTTATTCCTTTTATTGGTTTGTCAGGGCGACTGACATCACAACTGCATTCCGACATTGCTTGGTGCTTGGCTAAACAACAACGCATTTGCAGGCGATTCCCCCTGCAGCTTGAGAGAGGCATACCGTGGTCCTCCCTTTTTTGAGCTCGATCGCGCTGCACGAAACGGCCTGCGAGACCTGACCCCTTTCGCTCAATATCTGAGGTATTGAGCAAATATTTTCAGATTTATGACAAACATGCGATATTCATCACAAACCAGAATTGCACTCTACGTGTAGCGGCTATCGCCATGCTTTCCATGGCGTTGCGGTTCGTTGTCAGGAGGTTGCAAACCGGCCGAATTAGCAGGATTTGCGGTACTTGGAGGGAGGAATCTGATAGCGCTCGCGAAACGCGCGCGAGAAGTTGGCCAGCGAGGGAAAACCGACTGCATAGGTGACTTCGGTAATGCTGGCATCGGTGGTACGCAACAGCAATGCAGCTTTGTCGAGCCGCACTTCACGAATCAGGTCACGCGCCAGCAGGCCGTGCTCGGTTTTTAATTTGCGAAACAACTGCGAACGGCTCATGTGCAGGGCGCCGGCCAGAGACTCGACGCCGAAACCGGAGTCTTCGAGATGGTCTTCAATGATTTGACGCGAACGATTGAGCAAATCGATACGCTCGGCCGATTGAAACGGCTCCGGTTCGGTCGGCGCGGGGCGTAGGGCATTGAGCTCGCTGAGCCGCCGCCGCGTTTCGAAAATGGAGCGAATTCGGGCCAGCAGCACGGCGCGGCTGAATGGCTTGGTCAGGTAATCGTCGGCACCGATCGACAGGCCTTCGACTTCATCGTGCTCGGAGCCGCGCGCGGTCAGGTACAGCAACGGGATGCATTCGGTTTCTGCATCGTTGCGCAAGATGCGCGCCATTTCAAAGCCATCCATGGTCGGCATCATGACGTCACTGAGGATGACATCAGGCAAATAGCGACGTGCGGCCTGAAGGCCGTCCGCTCCATCTTCAGCGTGAATCACCTGATAATGCGGTTCGAGAATCTCACGGATGTAGCGGCGCAGCTCGGCATTGTCTTCGACAACCAGAATCGTACGCCGGTTTGAATCGATCGACCAGTCGATCTCAACAGTTGTGGCCGAGTGCTGCAACTGCGGAAGCGAGGGGGTCAATCCAGGCTTGGATGGATCATGCGTGTAATCATCGCCGGTTGTCACCGCACGCTTCAACAAGGGCAGATCACACGTCAGCCGCGCCCCGCCCGACTCGCGATTTTGCGCCTCAACCCGCCCGCCATGCAGTTCCATGAGTTCTTTGACCAGCGACAAACCGATGCCCGTACCCTCGCTGCGCGCAGTATAGCTACCGGGTTCCTGATGGAAGCGATTGAAAATTCGTTCGTTCGAACCCGCAGGGATTCCGGGGCCGCAGTCGAGCACCTCAATCCGCGCCAGATCGTCCTCTCGCGACAGCCGCAACTCGATCACACTACCCGATGGCGACACTTTGAATGCGTTCGACAACAGGTTCAACAGCACTTTCTCAAACTGGAGCCGATCCAAATCCACCAACAGCGTTTCTTGCGACGCATTGAGTTCGATCCGAACGTCGGACTGCCGTGCGAGCAGCTCAAACGGTTCGATCACCGATTGAATGAATTGCTGCAATTCGGTTGGCTCGAGCTTGAGCTGCACCTGGCCGGCATCGATCTTCTGCAAATCCAGCATCTGATCGACCAGTCGCTTCATTCGATCGGCGCTGCGGAACATAATCTGCATATCGCTTTTCGACAAGGTCGATTGATCGGCCAGCGCATCCGATAATGGGCCCAGCAACAGCGTCAGCGGGGTGCGCAGTTCATGACTCAGATTGGCAAAAAACTCACTTCGTCTTGAAAAGATTTGCCGCAGTTGTTCGGTTCGTTCATCGACTTCGCGCTGCAAGCGTTGCGCGCGTTGAATCAGGCGGCGGTTCCACCAGCGTACGCCGATGCCCAGCGCGATAAACAGCAGCAGCAAAGCCCATAACCGGGTGGTGCGCTGTTCATGCCAAAAGGGCGGTACTTCCAGTTCCAGGCGGGTCGGTGTCTCCTGCCAGTCACCGAGATAGTTACGTGCAAGCACTTCGACCGGAAACCGGCCCGGCGGCAGTTCGGTCAGGTTCAGGCGACGACTGGTGCCGAGGCTGTTCCATTCATCGGAGAATGTCGGCAAGCGATAGCGAAATTCCACTCGCTCGGGATCAAAA
>JBCCHH010000005.1:0-13939 GCA_039028855.1 Pseudomonadota bacterium
CAGCCAGATCAGGATGGCGGCGATGCCGCCGAGCACGCCGGCTATCGTGGTCCATCGTCTGCGCGAGCTCGCAATCAGCCAGCCGACCATGGCGACGATGCGTTCGCGCAATCGATGGCCGCTGGCCTCACCCGCGCCGGCTACGCCGAAATTCAGACGCGCGCTCAAGCTCGGCACAATGGTGATGGCCACGAGCATGCTGACTAGAATCGAGGCCGAGATGGCGACCGCTACGTCGGAATAGAGCTGTCCGGCTTCCTGTTGAATAAAAAAGATCGGCGCGAATACGAGTACGGTCGTCATGGTCGATGCGAGTACGGCTGGCCAAACCTGGGTTACACCGGCCAACGCGGCAGCCATGCGCTCCATGCCTTCGCGCCGCTTGCGCTCAATCGCTTCGAGCACGACGATGGAATTGTCCAGAGTCATGCCGATGGCAAAGGCAATGCCGGCCAGCGAAATGACATTGACCGTGCGCCCGGCCGCGAGCAGACCGATAAACGCGGCAATCGTACAGATTGGAATGCCGATCACCCCGACCAGCTTCGCACGGCCCGAGCGCAGAAACAGATACATCACCAGTGTCGCCAACAGTGCGCCGAGCCCCAGGTTCTGCCAGACGTTATTGACCGAACTCTGCACGTATTTGACGTCATCGCTGGTCAGCGTCATTTGCATGCCGAGCGGGTTGAGCAGATCACGGTTGATCTGCTCCATGGCCGGCAGCATGGCACGCTTGATTTCAATCACGTTTGAACCGGGTTCACGGTTGACGAACAGGCTGATGACCTCGTTGCCGTCGGCCGAAGCGCGGCTGCGCAGTTCATAATGCGATAGCTCGACCTCGGCTACATCGCCGAGCCGCACCAGGCTGTCGCCGCGACGCGCGATGATCAGCTCCTCCATCTGCTCAACGTTTTCAAATCGACCGACGGTGCGCAGCAGATAGCGCTGCTTGCCCGATTCGAGATCGCCGCCCGAGGCATCGCGATTGCGGCCGCGGATGGCGTTGCGCACTTCGGTCAAAGTAATACTACGCTCGGCCAGCCGCGCCGGGTCGACCTGAATGCGCACCTGCCGTTCCGCACCACCGCCAATCTGAACGCGTGACACACCCGCTACACGCTCCATGCGCGTGCGCACATTGTCGTCGACAAAATCGAGCATCAGCTTCATATCGAGCTCGAACGGGTTGCCCGGCAGCGGCGCGATGCGGAAGAACATAAATGCGTTCTGTGAAAACGAGCTGGCGTCAAGGCGCGGCTCGTCGACGTTTTCCGGATAGGCCGGTACCTGGCTCAGCGCATTGTTGACGCGAATCAGCGCTTCGGTGATATCGGTGCCGAACGGAAACTCCAGCTCAATCTGGGCACGGCCGTAGGACGCGGTCGAAATCATGCGCTCAAGCCCCGGCAAGGCGCGCAAATATTCCTCCTGCTCGATCAGAATTTCCTGTTCAATATCCTGCGGCGTCGCACCCGACCAGCGCGTATCGACCGAGACCACGCGCACGTCCAGATCGGGAATCATCTGCACCGGAATACGCAGCGCGGCCAGCACGCCGAGCACGCAGACAATCAACGTAATGACGGCCACGATCGTGCCTTGACGGATGACGCCGTCAAACATCAGCAGCGACCCCTGCAAAAACAACGTGAGCTCATGGCATAACCACGCGCACGGCCTGTCCTTCGCTGAGCAACTCATTGCCGCGCACGACCACAGCTTGATCGGCATTCAGGCCGGAGCGCACTTCGATCGTGCCGGCCTGAAACCGGGCTCCGGACGCTGCCAGCTCGACCTGAACTTCGTTAGCAACCGGCGGCGTTTGGCCTTCGTCAATAACCCACAGCGTGATTGTGCCGTCCGGGTAGCGCGTCAACGCATCGCGCGGCACGCGCAACACCTCACCGCCGCGCGACCATTCAAACGATGCCCGCGCCGACATGCCCGGGGTGATGTCGGCCTCGGGCTCAGTCAGGCTCAGGCGCACCAGAAACGTGCGCGCATCCGGGTCGCTGACCGGCACGCGCGCATGTACAAGCGCGGCAAAGTCACGCCCCGGCAATGCATCGACCGAGACCTGCACACGCGCATCGGGTTGCAGTGAGGCCCAATACTGCTGCGGTGCGCGAATATCAAGCCAGAGGGCGTCGACGGCTACGAGTTCGACCACCGGCATACCGGTTTGCACCCATTCGCCGATCTCGGCTCGGCGGCTCGCGATCACGCCGTCAAACGGTGCGATGACACGATGTTGATCGAGCAGCGCCTGAGCTGTGGCCAACTCAGCCCGGCTACTGGTCAATGTGGCTTCGGCTAATGCAACGCCAGCTTCGCGCGCCTGCACTTCGGTCTCGGGCACAAAGCGGTCCTGCACCAGCCGACGCCCTTCATCGCGCAGTCGCAGTGCCTCGTTCAGGCTGGCCTGACGTTCTTGCACCGCACTTTCGGCACGCGCAACCGCCAGCCGGGCCAGATCGGTATCGAGCCGCACCAACACATCGCCGGCTGAAACGCGATCACCGGCATCGACATCAATTTGCTCGACCAAACCAGCCAGTTGGGGTGAAAGCAAGGCGGCGCGCCGGGCATTAAAACTGCCGGTAAGTTCAGTGCGCTGAACCGCTTCGGACCGTTCCGGTTGAACCACCGACACGGGTACCGCATCCTGAGCACTGGCAGAACATGTCAGCAACAGCAGATAAAAGCTGATCCAGCAACACCGTCTACTGTTGCGATCCTGAAGGCGGAAAATTCGCGTATGGTTCGACATAACGAAGGTCTGACAACGGCCGTAGGGATGGGTTGCAGCTAATTATGCACGAGCGCCTATCGAGTGCGTGCGGATCGCTTCTATCTCCGCGGCTCGAGTGTGGCGCGACGAAGTGCAATAGTGAAATCTCACGATCAAGCGACCGGCTGAAATTGTATTAGCTCAAATGTTTTCCTGTGGTCGCTTGTCCCGTCAGTCACAACCGGCTGCTATTGTGATGCGGTCAGCGTCCGGCTTTGACAGTACCGGCGTACGGAATAATCCTCGTCAAAAACGGGCACCAGTTCCAGGCTGGCCGATTCGCCGTAGCCTGCTTCTAGCGAAAACTGCAAGATCAGACGTTGGCGCTGAGCATCCTAGTCGATTCGCTGCACCGGCTCTTTATAAAAGACCTGGCTGAATAAAAGACCTGGCTGAGATGTACACCATGATAGGTGAAAACAGGGATAGGCATCATGAATCGATCAATGACGAAAGTGTCGACGGCCGGTCAGCACCATGGCCATGGTGGCGGCATCGGCGGCCTGGACGACTTCGTCATCGCGCTTGGAACCACCGGGTTGGATGACTGCACTGACGCCGGCCTTGGCGGCGGTTTCGACACCATCGGCAAACGGGAAGAACGCGTCTGAGGCCATTGCGCTGCCTTCGAGTGACAGACTTTGATCCTGCGCTTTAAGCCCGGCAATGCGTGAGGAATCGACTCTGCTCATCTGACCGGCACCAATACCGATCGTAGCCCGATTCTTGACCAACACGATCGCATTTGAACGCACCACTTTGACCATGGCCCAGGCAAATTGCAGATCCTGCCATTCGGATTCAGTCGGCTGACGCTGGCTGACGACGCGCCAGTCATGAGTCACGTCCTGCATTGAGTCGATCGTCTGCGCCAGCCAGCCGCCGTCAATCCGCGTCAGTGCGGTCGTATTGCCCGCACCGGCCGCTGGGATCAGCACGCGTACATTCGGTTTGGCTTGGAAAATAGCACGCGCGGCGGCACTCACGGCTGGTGCCAGAATGACTTCAGCAAACTGGCTGCTAATGGCTTCAGCCGTAGCCGCATCGAGCTCGCGGTTAAACGCCAGAATACCGCCGAAGGCCGAGGTCGGATCGCAGGCATGGGCTTTTCGATAGGCCGCAAGCAGGTCGTTTCCGAGCGCGGCACCACAGGGGTTGGTGTGTTTGACGATCACGCAGGCAGGCTGGGTGGTGAATGCTGAAACCGCCTGCCAGGCCGCATTGGCATCAAGCAGGTTGTTGTACGACAAGGCCTTGCCCTGAAGCTGTTCGGCACCTGCCAGCCCGTTTGCTGCTTGCCCACGCGGCACATACAGGCCGGCCGACTGATGCGGATTTTCGCCGTAGCGAAGCGTCTGCTTGCGATCCAGGTTCAGGCTGATGCGACCCGGCAGCATATCCGCTGAATCCTGCTGCGACAGCCATTGACTGATCTGACCATCGTACTGCGCGGTGTGAGCGAAGGCCTTGATCGCATACTCGCATCGGCGCTCGATATCCGGCGGCTGCGGTAATGACTGGACCAACTCGGCATAGTCACCCGGATCGCACAGCACCGTCACACGCGCATGATTCTTGGCCGCTGCGCGCAGCATGGCCGGACCGCCGATATCGATATTCTCGATCGCATTCTCGAATGTGCAGGACGGATCGGCCACGCTATCGGCAAACGGATACAGGTTGACTACGACCAGATCGATCGGCGGCAGATCATGTTTGACGGCGGCGGCATCATCAAGACCTGCGCGCGCCAGAATGCCGCCGTGAATTTTCGGATGCAGCGTTTTGACGCGCCCGCTCATTACTTCAGGAAAGCCGGTATGCTCAGACACTTCTGTGACTTCGATGCCAGCATCGCGCAGGGTCGAAGCCGAGCCACCGGTCGATAGAATCTCGATCTGGTGTTCGGCCAGCGCCCGGCCCAGTTCAATCAGACCGCGCTTGTCGGACACGCTGATCAGCGCGCGGCGCAGCGTGAAAGAAGGTGTGCTCACAGGCCGTAGCGACGAATACGATTTCTGAGCGTGCCGCGTGTCAGGCCGAGCATTTCGGCCGCGCGCGACTGGTTGCCGCCGGTGTGTTCGAGCACCGTTTCGATCAGTGGTTTCTCGACCTCGGCGATAATCACCTGATACAGATTATCGGGCGGAGTGGAGCTCATATCTTTAAGGTATTGCGTCACAGCATCGGTAACATGCTGGCGTAAACAGGGCGTACTGGCGTTGGGTTTGGCGCTGGACATTGGGTCTGATTTTTAGTCAAATTCAACGTCAACCAACGGCACCTGGGGCGGGATGCGAGGACTGACATTACGGATTGTTGATTCAGCGTTCAGATTACCACAGCAAAAGTTGGTGGCTGGGTCTGAATCGAACGCAACATTGAGTTTCTTCCCATGCTTTGGCATTTTCAGCATGTGCCGTTTCTACTCGTTAAGCGTATTGGCCGGAAGATTCGTTTCTTTTTTTTGCAAAACCGCTGTCACATATGACAACGATTGCACCGTCGGCAGCAAGCGTGGGATCTATACGATCGCCAGAATAATGACAAACGCCAGCAACACCGCCATCCAGATTGCGGTCTGCCCCATTGGGCTGCGGCTGGAAAACAGTTGGTACGGCTTTTCCGTGATCCAAGAATTCAGGTTCTGCCCTACGACACGCACACCATGGCCGAACGCAGTCTGCACCATTATCAGGGCCTTCTCGACACCGCGTAACAGGCCGGGCAGGCCGACGCGGTAGATCCAGTCAAAGTCGAGGCTGACGGTATCGGTACGTTTCATCAGCGGCAGCAGCACGAAGAAGGCCAGGCCGGCGAACAGCAGTAGTTGCAGTTGCGTGACGACATGATCGGCGGTATACGGCACATAGCTGGCATCAAACGGCAGCAGGCCGTAGAGCAGGCCGGGGAAGATGCCGAGCACGATACAGCCGGCGGCAAACAGCACCATCGCGATGCGCATGTTCCATGGCGCTTCGGGCGGCCGCAGGCCGGAGTCTTTCTGGAAGAACACGAACCATGGGAACTTGATGCCGGCATGCAGGAATACGCCGGCCGAGGCCGCGACCAGCAGGTACCAGACCAGCATCAAGTCCTGGCCGCCGGCGGCCGAGGAAATCATCGACTTGGAGATGAAGCCCGAGGTCAGCGGGAAGGCTGAAATCGACAGTGCGCCGATCACACCGCAGATCATGGTCAACGGCATGGTCCGGTACAGGCCGCCGAGCTCGGAGCACTTGCGCACGCCGGTTTGATACAGCACGGCACCGGCACTCATGAACAGCAGCGCCTTGTAGATGATGTGGGTAAACGCGTGTGCGGCCGCGCCATTGAGCGCGAGTTCAGTGCCGATGCCGACGGCCACCACCATGAAGCCGACCTGGTTGACGATCGAGTAGCTTAGAATCCGGCGCATGTCGTTTTCGAGCAGGGCAAAGATGATGCCGTAGAAGATCATCCACAGGCCGAGCCAGATCAGCAGCGGCTGGCCCGGAAACAGCAGGATCAGCGACAGGATGGAGGTTTTGGTCGTAAACGCCGACAGGAATACGCCGCCCATCGGGCTGGATTCGGGATAGGCATCGGCCAGCCAGGCGCTGATCGGCGGCGCGGCGGCGTTGATCAGGACGCCGATAAAGATCATCCAGGTATCGAAGTTGTTCAGCGCCAGCGCGCGAATCTCCGGCGAGCCGGTATGTACGATCAGCCCCTCAATGCCGATCTTGAGAATAATGCCGCCAAGCAGGTGAATAATGGCGTAGCGGATGCCGGCGCGACGGGCCGATTCAGTACCGCCGCACCACACGACGACGGTCGAAAACAGCGCCATCAGTTCCCGGAACAGGAACATGACAATCAAATCGCCGGCGAAGCTGACGCCGATCGCGCCGGCGGCATAGACCATCGCCGCTGTTAATTCCCACCATTTCGACTGTCGGAACGCAAACAGCACGCCGCCGAAAGCCATAATGGCGAATACGGTGGCAAATAATCTCCTTAGCGGGCTGCTTTCGACGACTTGCACTTCATAGCCGAGGAACATCGCGGTCAACTGCACGCCGTCCGGAATCTGCCAGATTGCGTACAGCGTGATCAGCGGTGTGGCCAATGCAATCAGGGGGCGCAGCGCCGGGCGCGATACCGCGACCAGCAGTGCGCCGATGATCATGATCACGGCCGGCGGCATCACGAACTCAAACATCGTCGCTCTCCGCCGAGTAATCCGGCCCGTGTTCGTAGTAATCAACGGGCCGTTTCAGTACCCAGCCGAGCACTTTGGCAAAAACCACCATCGCGACGCAGGTCAGAAAGCCATACGCGGCATTGAAGCCGAACACCTCGGCTAACCCGAAATAGGCGTGCACATGAACGAACAACTGCGCCGCCACGGTGCTGGCCAGAATCAGGCCGAACACCCACCACAGCCTGCGGATGGTGCTCGGGCGTTCGAGCCAGTCGGCAAAACGGTATCGACTTGAGCCGGGCTTGTCGGTATTCACGTCGCTACTCATGGCCCGACCTCCAGGATGCCCATTTCAAGGTCCACGACCGGGCCGTTGAAGAAGAAAAACAGAATGGTAAGTGCCGCGGTAAAGGTGAGTGCAGCAGCCATTGGCCACGGGGCTTCACCATGATCGCGCACCGGCGGCGTAGTTTCCGGTTGGAAGAAGGCGCGGAACACGATCGGCAGAAAATAAGCTGCGTTGAGCCCGGTCGAGATCGCCAGCACCGCCAGCACGAAGAAGTTATCGACCTGGAACGCGCCGGCGATGATGTACCACTTCGAGACGAAGCCAGCGGTCGGCGGCACGCCGATCATCGAAATGGCGCCAATGGTAAAGGCGACCATCGTCCACGGCATGCGCCAGGCGATGCCGTGTAATTGGTCGACCCGGGTTTTCTTGGCCGCGATATAGATGGCACAGGCGCAGAAGAACAGGGTGATCTTGCCGAATGCGTGCGCGACGATATGAATGGCCGCGCCGATCTCGGCGAACGGTGCAAGCACCAGCGCGGCCAAAACGATGTAGCTCAACTGACTGACCGTGGAATAGGCCAGCATGCGCTTGATCTCGACCTGGCGCAGCGCGACCAGCGAGGCGGCGACGACGGTGAAGCCGGCCAGATAGATCAGATACTTTTCCAGCGGTAGCGTGCCGAGAAAATCGATGCCGAAAATGTAGATTACAACCTTGGTGATCGTGAACACGCCGGCTTTTACAACCGCGACCGCGTGCAGCAGTGCCGAGACCGGCGTCGGTGCAACCATCGCAGCCGGCAGCCAGCGATGCATCGGCATCACGGCGGCCTTGCCGACGCCGAGCACGAACATCGCCAGCAATAGCGTCGCGGCGACCGGGTGCATCGCGTCCGGCTCGATGATGCCGCCGGGCGTGAAATCGAGCGTGCCGGTAACCGCGTAGGTCCAGATAATCGCCGGCAGCAGCAGGCCGATTGAGGTCGCCAGCAGGATGCCGAGATACACGCGCCCGCCTTTTTTGGCCGCTTCATTGCGGTTATGCGTAACCAGTGGCCAGGTGCTTAGCGTGAGCACTTCATAGAAGATAAACAGCGTCAGCAGGTTGCCGGCCATGGCCACACCCATCGCGCCGCAGATGGCGATCGCGAAGAAGGCGAAAAACGAGGTCTGATACGGCTCGTTGTTGCCGCGCATATAGCCGATGGCATACACGGAGGTCACGATCCATAGGCCGCTGGCCAGCAGCGCGAAGACGAGCCCGAGCGGTTCTAGGCTGAACGCGATTTGCAGGCCCGGAATCGGTTCGGCCAAGGCCAGGCTCAGCGTTTCACCATTCGCGACCGGGCCAATCATCTGCGAGACCAGGCCGAGCAGGGTGATGGCTGTGGTCAGCGTGATAGCTTCGCGCAGGTTCGGCCAGCGACCGCTGAGCGAGATCAGCAGTGCGCCGATCAGCGGTGTGAGCAGAATCGAGCCGATCAGCATGCTGCCACTCATGGCGTGCTGCCTGTCACGGCTTCGGTACCGCCCATCAGCACCTCAGCACCGATCGTCGCCACGTCCAGTGTGAGCGAGGTATCAATGCCGAAGTAGATATTGGCTGCGATCAGAATCCAGAGCGGAATGAGCATGTGTAAACCCACTTCGCGGCGTTGGCTCAGGTCGGCGTTTTCGGGCGCGGGCTGCAGATAGGCAATCTCGACTACGCGCCAGATATAGATCACCGCCATCAGCGAGCCGATCAAAACAATCGCGACGGCATAGCCATTGCAAGCCTCAATGGCTGCGCTGATCAAGGCCCATTTGCTGATAAAGCCGGCCGTCAGCGGTACGCCGATCATGCTTAAACCCGCCAGCACGAACGCCAGCATAGTCAGCGGCATCTGCTTGGCCAGGCCGCCGATATCGGCCAGTCGGTCACTGCCAATGCGGTACACGATCGCGCCGACACACATAAACAGCGCGCCTTTCATAAGCGCGTGATTGAAGATATGCACCAACCCGGCAGCCAGTCCGGCGGTCGAAATCAGGCTGATGGCCAGGGCAATGTAGCCGATCTGCGACACGCTTGAATAGGCCAGCATCCGTTTCAGGCTAGTTTGCTTGATCGCCGAAATCGAGGCGAAGAAGATGCCGACTGCGCCGAGCGTCAGGAAGATTTCCTTGAACGGCATGGCCAGCGCAAACTCCACGCCGAATACTGAGAATACGAGCCGCAACAGCACGTAGACGGCCACTTTGGTCGCGGTTGCGGCGAGGAATACAGTGACCATGGACGGTGCATTGGCATACGCACCCGGCAGCCAGCGATGCAGCGGAAACAGCGCCAGCTTCAAGCCCATGCCGA
This sequence comes from Pseudomonadota bacterium, assembly GCA_039028855.1. Taxonomy (GTDB): domain Bacteria; phylum Pseudomonadota; class Gammaproteobacteria; order Xanthomonadales; family Wenzhouxiangellaceae. The sequence continues at coordinate 9,628 of JBCCHH010000005.1, forward strand.
CAATAATGAAGCCGAAGGCGGTGCGGATCGCGCGATCGTCGGCCAGTGCGGGCAGACGGTCGGCCAGGTCGGTCATGTTCAGTGTGCCGGTTTGGATGTACAAAAAGCCGACGCCGATCAGATAGAACGTCGCACCCAGCGTGCCCATGATCAGATAGCGGAACGAGGCCAGCAAGGCGGCACGGTTGCGGCCGTGGGCGATCAATGCGTAGGTCGACAGCGAGGAGATTTCCAGGAATACGAACACGTTGAACACGTCGCCGGTCAGCGTGATCCCCATCAGGCCGGACATGGCCAGCAGGAACAGCGCATAAAACGGCCCCTGGCGTTCGGGCACTTCCTGATTCACGCTCGTGCGCGCCCACGGCAGAATAATCACGGCCATGGCCGAAATCAGCAGCGCCAATAATGCGTTGACCACATCAACGCGATATTCGATTCCGATCGGCGGCGGCCAGTTGCCGAATGCGTAGCTGAGTACGCCTTGCTGGAGTGCAGCCGGCAGCATGAATGCACAAATAATGGCCGAGGCCGCTACGCTGACCAGCGCCAGCAGCCAAGGCAGCCAACGGCCCGGCAGCAGTGCGCAAATTGGTGCGGCGATCAGCGGAATCAGCACGCTGAACGGCATCCATTCGATCAGCGTCATGATTCGGGCGTGTCCTTCTCAGGCGTGCGGTTGCCGCTGGGCAACAGCTCGAATTCGTCGGGCTCTTCTTCGCTTAACAGATCGTCCTCAATACTGCCGTAGGTTTCGTTGATGCGTACGGTCAGCGCCAGGCCGACCGCAGTTGTGGCTACACCAACCACAATCGCGGTCAGAATCAGTACGTGCGGCAGCGGATTGGAATAGACGTCGACGCCGTCGCGCAAAATCGGCGTGGACGCGCCGATGATCTTGCCGGCCGAGATGAACATGATGAAGGCCGAGGTCTGGAACAGATTCAGGCCCATGATTTTCTTGACCATATTGCCGCGTGCGATCACGACGTAAAAGCCGATCATCATCAGTACGATGACGATGTAGTAGTTGTAGTGGCCGAGAAATTCCATCAGTCATGAACCTCCGGTTGACGATGGGTGTCACGATCGTTATTACCGTCGTGTTGACGATAATCGGGGTAGGGCATCGGCTCGCTGTCGGGTATGCCGTCAATCAGATGAATCTGGCTCTTGCGGCCGGCGAACATAGTGAAAATCAGCATGACCACGGTCGCCACCGTCATACCAACACCGAATTCAACCAGAATGATGCCGGCCTGCTGCGCGCCTTTTGGTGCGTTCGGTAGCAGCGGTGCGAAATCGAGAAAATGGCCGCCGAGCATCACGCCGAGAATGCCGATAAAGGCATACAACAGCGCACCGCAGGCCATGACCACAACCATGGCACGCTGCGGAATGACTTTGAGCCCGGCTTCAAGACCGTAAATCAGCACAAACAGAATCCAGCCTGCCGCAAACACCACGCCGGCCTGAAAGCCGCCGCCCGGTGAATACTCGCCATGAAACTGGATATATAGCGCAAACAGCAGAATCAGCGGAATTAGAAAGCGCGCAACGATACGCAGGATGCCGTTGTTTCTCATGCCGGCGGCTCCTCGCGCTTGGCGTCGTTTTCCTTTCGACGCGGCCGCCGTGGCGGCGGCACCGACAGCAGCGTGTAAACGGCCAGGCCAGCAACGAAAATCACGATGACCTCGCCAAACGTATCCACCGAACGATAGCTGGCTAGCACAGCCGCGACCATGTTCGGAATGCCCATGTCGGAATAGACGTTGTTGATGAAATACGGCGCCAGGTGTGTGTGTACGGGATTGTTCGGATCACCAAAATCGGGTAAATCGGACACGGCCCAGAGCAGGCACAGCCCGGTCACGCTGACCACGGCCAGCGCCGGCCAGTTGACCCGGTGGACCGAATGCTCGTAGCGCCGGGTTAATGTCAAAACGGCCAGTACCAGAATGGTCGATATGCCGGCGCCGACGGCGGCTTCGGTCAGGGCAACGTCGCCCGCATCGAGCAGCACGAACAGCGCGGCCGAAAGCAGCGAGTAGATCGCAAACAGCATGGCGGCGGCGAACAGGTCGCGCATGCGGGTAACCGCAACCGCAATCACGACCAAAAAACTCAGCAGCGCGATGTCAATTAAGTATTCGATGATGGCGCTCCGGCTGTGGGCTCGGGGGCTGTTTCAGCATCGTCATCAACCAGCACGGGCTTGACGTCGTCCACGATCGCGGCCCGCGCCAGCGCATGGCTGGCGGTAGGTGCGGTAAACAGCAAAAACAGCAGAATCAACAAGAGTTTGAAGCTCGGCAGCGCGATGCCGGCCTGAATCAATAGTCCCAGTACGATCAACAGCGCGCATAGCGTGTCGGTGATACTGGCTGCGTGCAGTCGGCTGTAGAAATCGGGAAAGCGCAGCAGACCAATGCCGCCGATGATGCCGAATACACCGCCGGTCAACAGAAACACGATTGAGACGATATGCAGTATCTGCTCAACCATCGGTGATGTCTCCCTCGCCGGCCGCCGCCAGATCGCGCTGCTTGGCTAGCTTCAGTACGGCGACGATGGCGATGAAGTTGATCAGCGCATAGACCAGCGCCACGTCGAGCAAATCATAGTGGCCGTTGATTTCGGCAATGATGGCGACGATCAGCACGGTCTTGGTGCCAAACACATTCACAGCCACAATGCGGTCGTACACCGTCGGGCCCTTGAACGCGCGAACCAGGGCCAGTGCCATGGTCAGAAAGATGGCCATGGCGGTCATGACGAGCACTGCTGCCATCATTGGGAAGAACCCTCCAGCCATTCGACCCAGCGCTCCATTTCACCGGATTTCAAACTTTCAGCGCTTGCATCCAGCAGCGCATGGGCCTGCAGCATATTGCGCTCGAGCAGCAAGGTCACTGTGCCGGGCGTCAGCGTCACTGAGTTGGCATAGGTGACATTCCCGACCGCACTTTGACAGTGCACCGGCACTTCGACAATCTGCGGCCGCACGCTGTTGCCGGGCTTCAGGGCTGCTGCAGCTACTTGCACATTGGCAATGATGATCTGCCAGGTCAGCCAGGCCCAATACACCGGCAGCCGCCAGGAATAAATAATCGGATTATGCTCAACGCCGACCACGTCCATGCGCTTCGATAACCACACCACGAAGAGTACCGAGCCAGCGCCGAGCATAAACAGCAGCGGCTTGTACACGCCGGAGATGCCGAGCCAGAGCAGGGCCAGAATCAGTGCTAGTGAGAGTAGATATCGCATTGTGGGCGGAATCTTACCAAAGCCGGATGATTCAGGCGATTATTTCGATCTGGATTTCGATTTTGCTGATTTGTGTTTTGGGGTGTTTTTTTACTGTTTTGGGCTCAGCTTTTCTTGGAATAATTTTGAAAATCTTTAAAGTCAAAAGCGTTTCGTCGCACGGCTGCGCCAAGCTGATGCGAGGTACTTTTTTGTGTCTTGCGACAAAAAAGTACCCAAAAAAACCGCGCTTAACACCGCCAGCGGGAGTGTCTTCTGGTTGATCGAAGTGGAATTCGTTCGGTTCCTTCGTTTAGGTTTTCCGGAGGTTGAGTTTCCTTCGGCTGAGAGCAGTGGTTCGTATGCGGAGCTTCAGCTCGGCTCGGTCTTCGTTCCGGCCTGTACGCTACTACAGCCCAATGCTGGACTTCATGCCTATGTCCCTTCAATGCCGGAGCATCAGGGGAAGCCTGCCGATGTACCGGATCAGACGGCGCTGATGTTCTGGACAACACCTGAAGCACATGAAGAAGGATTCAAGGTCGTTGCGGTTCGGACCTATACCAATCTCCATAGTCTTGTCTATGCACATACGAGTAAATCGCAGTTCCCAGTTGCTTTTAATAGGGAGGCAAAGGCAGAGCAACCCTATTATCTGATCGATCAGCCAGCTGACTGGATGTTTGGCGATATACGTCATCTTGTTGGTGCGCGAAAGAGTGATCAATCTGTTGAGGATTTTCTGAAAGGAGTTGGAGAGTGGGCAACAGCATATCAGAGCAATCCTCCTCACGGAGTTGATGGAGCACTCCTCTGTGCTGGAAACGATTATCTCGTTCTATGGGAACATTGGGATAGTGAGGAGACACCATCCTCCGAAGCCTTTGATGCTTTGGCTGCGATGGTGACTCCATTCCTGAAAAAGCAAGCAACTTCTACTACACCTCCTGCCGGACTTTGGGATCCTTGGGCTGGGTTTGATCTGTTGAAACAGGATTGCATCAACATTCAACTCGATCGTCCACCGGTGAATGGAGGAGGAGCATGAAGCCAGTCAACG
>JBCCHH010000006.1:0-13052 GCA_039028855.1 Pseudomonadota bacterium
GGGGTGATTCGTTTGTCGTGGGCGATTGTCACGCTGTTAGCGCTGCCGACCTTGATGCTGTTGATCTGGCTGATCATCGCGCTTTGGCCGAAACACACAAAAGCAAGCAGGCCAGGGGCGCGTGGTTTGCCGGGCCGGATGTTGTGGTGGTTGTCTTCTGTATTCGCGCGACGCTTTTCAACCAGCACAAACAAGCGGCATCTGGCGGCCAGCGTAAACGAGTATGGCCGACTGCACGGTGCACGGCTGGCGGGCATTGCTACGCATGCATTCTGGAGCTGTTTTTTTGTCGGTGCGCTGATGTTCCTTTGGGCGGCATTTATCGGACTTCGGTTTGACTTCAGTTGGGGTACGACCATGCTTGACCACGGCCTGCTGGAACGGATCATCGTATGGTTAGGCGCACCCGCAGCCTGGCTTACGCCGCTCGAACTACCCGACCAAAGCCAGGTGCTCGCACTGCTGGCTGAACGCTCGGCTGCCGCTGACCGGCGCACCTGGGCGCTGTATCTGATGTCGGTACTGGCGTTTTATGGCCTGATGCCACGGCTGCTGCTTGCGCTGGCCTATGCCTTGATGCAGCGTCACTCAAAGCCGACGCTGGATTTGAGTCTAGGCGGCTATCTGCAGTTATTGCCGGTGCTCGCTGCGTCGAAGCCGCAGCGCATCCCACCTAAAGGCGATACGCCGCCGTCGCTCGATACTCTGGCTGCAAGCGGCAAACGCCGCAAAGCCGCATCCGCCGGCAGCGGCAGGGCCGTATTGATCGGCGTTGAGCTTGAGGCAAGCACGTGGCCACCGAGGCTCAGCGATGCCGAGCAGGATTTGCTAGCCAGCATGGATATCAATCTCAGCCAGCCGCTCGGTCAGGCCAACGACCGCACGGCGCAGCGCCAGCTTGAAGAGGCGCTTGCTTTGCTCGAACCAAAACCGCAACGCATTATCGCGCTGTGTTCCATGCTGCGCACACCCGACCGCGGCATCGGCAGATGGCTGGCCGATCTGAATGCACTGGCACCGGTGGCGCTGATGCCGGTCGAAGCCGACCGGCTTGAACGTCGCGGCGGCGAAGTGGCCGGACGACGGCACGACTGGCAACAACTGGCTGAGCGTCACGGCCTGGAATGCTTGCAGCCAGCCACTTCAGGCGGAATCAACCGATCGCATTGAGGCAATGTCCGGCTTGCTGCTACACGCGCTATGATTCGTGCAGACGTTTTGATTAATTAAGAGAACCCGTACACTATGTTCAAGTCGAGCCTGTTTCTTGCATCCATCCTGCTGCTTTCCGGCACGCTGCCGGCACAGCAACTGGAACCAATCCGCTACAACGCCGATGAGCTTATCGAACAGGCCGTACTCGGCGAAATTTCGCCACCGGCGATTCGCGATTCGGTCTATCGCGTTGAAGCCGATGGCACCGTGCGGCTCATGCCCGGCACCGGTACGATCACCTATAACTTCCGCACCGGCGACACGGCCGTGCACATGGCCGGCAATCACGTCGAACCAGCCGTCAGCCTGTACAACCTGGGTACGGAAAACTCGCGCACGGGCAATGACAATCGTGCGCTCAATGCGCTCAGCACGATCGGCAGCAAGGTCACGGTAGTCAGCGGCTTTGCCCAGGGTGCAGAAGGCTGGGTGATCGGCAAACACGGTGGCGTTGAGCATGTGATGGTCGATTTCGATGATGACGCGGTCTACGACCAGCTCGTGATCGGCGACAGGATGCAGGTCCGTTCGTTCGGTGTTGGTATGGAGTTGACCAACATCGAAGGCGTAAAAGTGTTGAATATGAGCCCGAAATTGCTCGACGCGATGAACGAGGCCGGTGCGGGCGTAACCAGCGAAGGCAAGCTGCGCGTAGGCATTACACATCAAATCCCGGCCAGGATCATGGGCTCCGGTCTGGGCCGTGATCATGCTTTTACCGGCGATTACGACATCCAGTTTTTCGATGAGCAAACGGTTGAAGAATACCATTTGAACAGCCTGCGCTTCGGCGATATTGTCGCGATTGTTAACGCCGATTCGAGCTATGGTCGCATCTATAAACAAGGCGCAATCACCATTGGTGTGATCGTGCACGGCCGCTCCGAATCCGCCGGCCACGGCCCGGGCGTCACCACCCTGTTTACTTCGGCCGATGGCAATATCGAATTGTTTATCGATGATGAAGCCAATCTGACGAGGTTGTTGGATATCAGGAGTCATGTTGATTTGAGTCGCTAGGTTTTTTCTGCGATTACAGTGGCCGTGTCTTTAAAAATCAAAAGGATTTCACCGCCGGCTTCGCTGGCGCCGCAACGCCTTTGAATTTGTGCGGACTGCGATTCCGAAATAAATGGATGAAAAATCAATAAAACTTGCCATTGTCGGCCACACCAACACCGGCAAGACCTCCCTGATGCGCACACTCACACGCGATGCCGAGTTTGGCGAGGTCACGCCCTCACCCTCGACCACGCGCCAGGTTGAAGGTGCGCTGCTGCAGGTCGATGGTCAAACCATCGTCGAGCTGTATGACACGCCCGGACTCGAAGATGCCGGCAGCCTGATCGAAACACTCGATCAGATCAGCGCTGGGCGTCATGACGGACCGCATCGGATTCAGCAATTTCTGGCTGGCGACTGCGCCAACCGGCGCTTCGAGCAGGAAGCGCGTGTATTAACACGAGTGCTCGACAGCACCGCGGCGCTGTATGTGATTGACGCGCGCGAACCCGTGCTGGGCAAGTATCAGGACGAGTTGGCCATCCTTGCGTTGTGCGCCCGGCCCGTGCTGCCGGTGTTGAATTTTACGGCCAGCGAAGATGCGCGCAGCAACGAATGGCGCGAAGCGCTGGCGCGCGTCAATCTACATGCGGTGGCTGAATTCGACACCATGGTGTTCTCGATTGAAGCCGAAACCAAACTATGGCAACGGCTGATCAGTCTGCTCGACCAACACGGCGACTGCCTGCAGCAACTGATTCATCAACGAGAACTGCAGGCCGAGTGGCAACACCATGCCGCGGTTCGCGCGCTGGCCGAACTGCTGATTGATGCGGCCGGCTGTCAGCGCACGGCGGGCAAAGACGATGCGATAGCTCAACAACAAGTCAGCGTTGCGCTGAAACAGGCGATTACCCAGCACGAACAAAACGCCATTGCGCAGTTGCTGTCTTTGTATCAATTCAACGCGGAAGATATCGAACTGCTTGAATTACCGATATACGACGGCCGATGGCATACCGATCTATTCGATCCGACTGCATTGGGTTTTTATGCCGGCCGGGTCGGTCGTGGTGCAGGCGCCGGCGCTGCTGCGGGCGCGGCGGTGGATGTCGCAACGGGCGGCTTATCGCTGGGTGCGGGCACCGTAATAGGTACGCTGGTTGGCACCGGCTTCGGCACTTCATGGGCGGCCGGACGCAATCTGCTCGATAGCGTACGTGGTTTGATCCGCATCCAGGCCGACGATGCCACGCTGACTTTTCTGGCCTGGCGCCAGATTCAGCTTGTGCGGGCGCTGAGCCAGCGCGGCCATGCCAGCGTCAAACCGACGCGTTTTGCCGACATGCCAGAAGATGCCAAACAACAATCCATCTGGCCCAACGACCGTCTACCGTCACCGCTGATCAAGGCACGCCTGAAACCGAGCGTGTCGTTGCTGAACAACGAACATAGCGCTGGTTCAAGCACGCGTGACCGACTGGTTTCGGAACTGGTTGAAACCATGAGCCAAATGAATACCCGAAAGACTTGAACCGCAGATTACACAGATGTACGCAGATTAAAAAAACAACCGTGTAGCGCATCATGTAACCAAAAACACAGCAATGAATAACCTTATTTTACCCACCCGCTTTTATCTGCGTTAATCTGCGTCCATCTGCGGTTACATCACTTTTACTTTTGCACTAGCTCCATGCTCCAACTCGATCAAATCACGCTGCGCCGCGGCCCGGAGACTCTGCTCGACCAGACCGGTCTGGTCGTGCATGCCGGTCAGAAGGTCGGGTTGGTCGGCGCAAACGGTTGCGGCAAGTCGAGTTTGTTTGCGCTGCTGCTCGGTGAGCTGGATTCGGACCACGGCAGCCTGAACATCCCGCCCGACTGGACGGTCGCGCACATGGCGCAGCAGATTACCGAACTGGATCGACCCGCGATTGAATTCGTACTCGATGGCGATCAAACGCTGCGCGCGGCTGAACAACAGGTGCGCGATGCGGATGCCAGCGGCGATGGCGAACGCATTGCCGCAGCGCATCAGGCGCTCGACGATGCACACGGCTACGATGCACATGCGCGGGCCGGCATGCTGTTGAATGGTTTGGGCTTTGCCAGCGATCAGCATGACGATCCAGTACAGGCGTTTTCCGGCGGCTGGCGTATTCGCTTAAGCCTGGCGCGTGCACTGATGTGCCCGTCAGATTTACTATTGCTCGACGAGCCAACCAACCATCTCGATCTGGAGACGGTACTATGGCTCGAAGACTGGCTCAAGCGCTATGCCGGTACGCTGGTGTTGATTTCGCATGATCGCGATTTTCTCGATCAGGTCGTTGAAATGATTGCTCATGTCGAGCATCAAAAAATCAACCGTTATAGCGGCAGCTATTCCGACTTCGAGCGTCAACGCGCCGAACGCATGGTTTTGCAACAAACCCAGTTCGCCAAGCAGCAGCGCCAGATCGCACACATGAAATCGTTTATCGATCGCTTCCGCGCTAAGGCGAGCAAGGCGCGTCAGGCGCAGGCGCGGATTAAGGCGCTGGATCGCATGCAGACGATTGCGCCTGCGCATGCCGACAGCCCGTTCAGTTTTCGCTTCGCCGACAGTCAGCGCGTGGCCGACCCGCTGATTTCAAGTCAGGACGTGACGCTCGGCTATGGCGAAGAGATCATTCTTGATGGTATAGGACTGAATCTTTCGGCCGGCGATCGCATTGGCCTGCTCGGCATCAACGGTGCCGGCAAATCGACCCTGGTCAAAGCACTGGCCGGCACGCTCGAACCGATGGCCGGGCGACTGACCTTCAGCCGCAATCTGAAGATCGGCTACTTTGCCCAACACCAGTTGGAGCAGGTCGATATGGAGGCCAGCCCGCTGGTGCATCTATCGCGCATTGCCGGCGATACGCCTGAACAATCCTTACGCGATTTTCTCGGCGGCTTTGCGTTTTCAGGCGATATCTGCACTGACGCCTGCGCGCGACTTTCGGGCGGAGAGCGGGCGCGCCTCGTGCTCGCACTGATCATCTGGCAGAAGCCCAATCTTCTGCTGCTCGATGAGCCGACCAATCATCTGGACCTCGAAATGCGCTATGCGCTGACGCTGGCTTTGCAGGGCTTCGATGGCGCGGTGGTAACCGTCTCGCATGATCGGCACTTGCTCAAACAAACCGTCGATCACTACTGGCTGGTATCGGATGGCAGTGTCGAACCGTTCAACGGCGGGCTCGACGAGTATCGCCGTTTGATCAGCCAACCGCAGCCGAACGATGAAGCAAAAATCGCAGACGGCGAGCCGGCGCAACGCGCCACTACGCGTAAAGCCGAGCGCCAACGCAAGGCAGCCGCGCGCGCCCGTTTACGACCGCTGCTGAAGAAAGTGAAGCAGTTGACCAGCGATATGGAACGCATCGAAGACGAGCTGACCGGGCTCGAAACCCGGCTGGCTGATTCCGAGCTCTACCAAGCCGATCGCGCCGATGAATTAAAAGACACCCTGCAACAGCGTGGCCGACTGCAGCGAGAACATGATGAACTCGAACATCAATGGATGGAAGCAGAACAGGCGCTAGAACAGGCCCAATCGGCCTAGAGCTTCAGCCAAGCCGTTTACCAATGCTCCGGATTGCTCAGGCTGGTACAGCATGTCACCACACCACGCGCTTTGCTGATCGCATTCGGACACAACGCCTGCACCATCCAGCCTTGCGGATAATCAATCGCATGCGGGGGATGCAACTCGTGCGGCAGCGAGGGCTCAAAGCCGGTGCGCGAGTAGTAGTTCGGATCGCCATAGACAAACACGATATCAACGCCATCGTTGCGCAGCATGTCCAGACCGGTTTGAATCAAGGCAGTGCCTACACCGCGTTTCTGATGCGAAGGCAGCACCGCCAATGGGGCCAGAATACTCGCCGCCAAACCCGGCTCGGCATGTTCAATCTGTACCGGTGTAAACAACACGCTGCCGACAATCTGATGCTGATCTTCAGCCAGTAATGACAGCACGGGCCGAGCCGTGGCGTCCGCAGCCATATCGGCCACCATCTGCACAATCGTCTTACCTTCGGGCTGACCAAAAGCCCGTAGATGAATCTGTTGAATTGCGCGAAGATCCGATTCATTGGCCTTGCGTATGTTCAAACTTAACTCCTTGATTTCAATGCTGTAAAAAATGATCCCAGCCTGACGCTGGAATATCGACCATCCGGGCCTGCGGGTCAACACATCGAATGTGACCGGATGCCGTGACTTGACCGATTTCATGCAGCGCAACATCGCCTGTGCGGTCTGCGATCCTGGCTTGTGCCGGTAACAAGGCCAGCAGTTCGTAATCGCCACCGCCGTTGAGCTGAAACGGCCAGCGCTCCTGAGCAGCGGGCACGCATTGCTTAAGCGGCTCCGAGGTCGGCAATCGGTCCAGATAAATCTCGGCGCCGCAGGCTCCGAGCAGGTGGCGCAGATCAGCCAGCACGCCATCCGATACATCAATCATGGCATGCGCATGGCGTGCCAGATAGCGGCCCGCCTCAACCCGCGCTGTGGGTTGCAGCAGGCGCTGACGCAAAAAAGCGTCATCGTAGCGAAGCGCCGCGGCCGCATCGCCGATCGTGCCCGTAACAACAATGCGGTCGCCTGCTTGCGCACCGCTACGCGAAACATAGCCATCGGCCGGTACTTCGCCGAGTGCAGTGACAGCGATATTCAGCGGACCGCGCGTGATATTGCCGCCGACCAGCGCGCATTGATGCGTTTGGCTGACGCTAAGATAGCCATCAAGAAAGCCATCCAGCCAGGGTTCATCGGCTTCGGGCAACGTCAGGGTCAGCAGACTCCAGCGCGGTATCGCGCCCATTGCAGCCAGATCGCTTAGGTTGACGACCAGCGCCAGATGGCCGAGTTCAGTTGGGCTGGCACAATCATCAAAATGCTGCCCGCGCACCAGATTATCGGCCGTAGCAACAAGCTGCATGTCTGGATTGGGCTGCAGCACCGCGGCATCGTCGCCAATGCCAAGCACGAGCTGATCGCGCAATGAAGTCGCAGCCACGCGCGCGCGAATACGATCAATCAGGCCAAATTCATTCACCATGCTGAGCGGCCGGTTCGATCAAATGCGTTGGCCATGGCATATGACCGAATGAATCGGCGCGCTGCCAAACTCGAACGCCAGATTGCGCACGTCGGTTTCATCGAGCAGCAGCAGATCGGCCCGCTGACCGACTTCGATGCGGCCACGATCGCTCAAACCGAGCAAATCAGCACCCGCTTGTGTGCTTGCTTGCAGGGCTTCATCGATACTCAAACCGAGCGTACGCACAGCCAGTTGAATCACGAACGGCATGGAATAACACGGGGCCGAGCCGGGATTGTAGTTGGTCGCCAGCGCCAGCCGGCCGCCTGCGTCGACGAAAGCCCGGCCATCGCCATAGCGACCGTCCAGATGAAAACCGGAAGCCGGCAGCATCACGCCGAAGGTCGCTGAGGCAGCCAGCGCTTCGAGGCCATGGGTACTGCTGGCCTCGAGGTGATCAACCGAAACAAAGCCACGTTCGACCGCGGCCTCGATCATGCCCAGCGCATTGAACTGATCGGCATGCACACGGATCGGATGGTTCGCCTCTTGGCCGGCTTCGCATAGACGTAAACACTCGTCAAGCGACCACGCACCCTGCTCGCAATACGCATCGAGCGCGATGCCTGGAAATTCGGCCGTGACGGCGGGCAGCGTTTCGCTAATCGTCTGCTTAATGAAGCGATTGTGCTCAACATCCGGGTCGATGGCATGGCCGATACACGCCGTTGCAACCACGCTAGCCGGAAACTGCTGCGCGGCCCGATGGATTGCACGCAGCATCTTGAGCTCATTTTCAGTATCCAGGCCATAGCCGGATTTGACTTCGATGGTGGTGGAACCGAGTTTGAGCATCCGCAGCAGACGATGTAGCAGCAGCTCGACCAGTTCGTCTTCACTGGCCGCTCGCGTTGCGCGTACGGTCGACATAATGCCGCCGCCGGCCTGCAGCAATTCCAGGTAATCAACTCCGGCGAGCTTTTGCTGCCATTCATCCAACCGCGAGCCGGCTAAGCAGGCGTGGGTATGGCAGTCAACAAAGCCCGGCAGCAATACGCGACCATTCGCTGCGACGCTTTGTGCAGCCGATTCCATTTCCAGGGCGTGTGCGATGGCCTGGATTCGGCCGTGCTCGATCAGCACGTCAAAATGCTGATCCTGGGGCCTGCCATAGATACGCGCCCCGCTGATGTAAAGACGATCGCTCATGCAGCACCCTGTTGATCAGCGATGCGCTGATTCAGGCCCGCGAGAAAGCGCAGAAACAGGTGCGCCGCCAGCCGAGCTGTGCGACCCTTCTCGTCATGCGGCGGACACAGCTCCATGATGTCGAAACAGCATACCGCCGGATTGCGCCCGGCCGCTTCGGCATATTCAGCCAATCGGGCCGCCGACCAGCCAACCGGCGCCGGCGCACTGACGCCCGGCGCTTGTGCCATGTCTACCACATCCAGACATATGGATACGAATTGCAAGCTGCTTTGAGGCCAATCCGACGGCGACCAGGCGGCCAGATGACCGCCATTGTTCTCAAACCAGCGCAAATGCGCCACGGTATTTGACAGCGCATCCATACCCAACACATGCAGTTTGCCGATGCCGCCATGTTCAATCAGTCGACGGAACGGCATGCCCGAACCAGCTTGCTCGCGCACGTCCAGATGCGCATCGAAATACACACCATCGAGCGGTTGCCCGGGTGAAGCCAGCTCATTAATGACTGATCGTACGACAGGAAACGTCAGATCGTGCCCGCCACCAACGCCGATCGGCATCAAACCGGCCTGCAACAGTTCGCTAACGATCTGGCTGATTCGGCTATGGGTTTCGTCGAGCGTCGCGGCCGGGCAAATATTGCCAACGTCAAACACCGGCAGCTCAAGCCCGTTCAGGGCAATCGCCCCGGCCGCTCCATACGCAGCCAGCGCCTGACGAAAGGCATCCGGTCCGAGACGCGCGCCGGGCCGCCCACCATTTAGCCGCACACCTTCATCATCGGCAAGACCGAGCAGGGCCAGCCCGAAGAATGGTTTTCCAGAAACACTAAACCAAGCCTGATTGAGCGAGTGTAACGACTCAGGCGCACGTTGATAATCGATGATTTTTGCTGACCAGCGAGCTTGAGACCGCCCCGGCCACTGCGGTCTGGTGAGTAGCTTATGCATTCAAACAAGCCCTTGAATAAGCTGCATACGCAGTGAAACCGCAGCGCCCGATCTGTCGTAACACACTGGAAATCTTCTTGAATTTCATTAATTGCAACGATATTATCATCTGCCAAGCCGAAAACCTAACTTAAGGAGCCATTCGATGCGTGTCGTTGTTCTTGCCATTTTGCTGATTGCTTTTCTTGCCGCCTGCTCTTCTACGCCTACCGGCCACAGCGCTGAACCGGCCGAGCCCCGGGTAACGATAGACGCACCGGAAGTTGTCGATCCGCAGCAGTTTCTGGTTTTTCTGGATGATCTAAATGCAAAGCTGGCGGTTGGAGACCCGCGTGAACTGACCGATGGCGAGCAACGCAGAGTCGATCGCCTAACCGCAAATTTGAGAAGCATGCTTTCCGATATCAGCGATATTGATTCGCTTAACGAAGACCAGCAAAGAGAAATTTTTAACTCGACTCAGGAACTCTGGGCGACCGTAATCGGACGAGACGAAGATCAGGTCATCTGTCGTCGGGACCATCGGGTCGGCACAAATTTCAAGACCACACGCTGCAGAAGCCTCGAAGAAATCCGTGAGGATCAGCGCCGATCCAGAATGATGCTGAATGACGTATTCAGTCGAGGTGGCTTGCGTCCACAACCTGACGCCTGAATAGCTGCTGATCAGCAATGAATGAAAACCGGCGATGATTGATCGCCGGTTTTTTTATTGGCGTAAGGAAACGTACGCTCGCCTAGGCCCATCGATCAAACGGAATATCCAGCGCCTGTTCTTTAGCACAGGCGCTGGCTTCTTCGTAGCCTGCCGACACGTGACGAAATACGCCCATCGCCGGATCGTTGGTTAACACGCGCGCGATTCTTTGCGCGGCAGCATCACTGCCGTCGGCCACTATGACTTGACCGGCATGCTGTGAATAGCCGATGCCGACACCACCACCGTGATGGAAGCTGACCCAGGACGCGCCCGAAGCCACATTGACCATGGCATTGAGCAAGGCCCAGTCGCTAACCGCATCGCTACCGTCTTTCATCGCTTCGGTCTCACGATTGGGTGAGGCAACCGATCCGCAATCGAGATGATCGCGACCGATCACCAGCGGCGCACTGACTTCGCCACTTTTTACCAGCTCATTGAAAATCAGACCGGCCTTGGCCCGCTCGCCCTGACCCAGCCAGCAAATCCGCGCCGGCAGGCCTTCAAACTCGACCCGGTCTTTAGCCATGTTCAGCCAGCGCTGTAAACCCTCATGCTCAGGAAAGGCTTCGCGCAGCGCCTGATCCGTGCGGAAAATATCAGCCGGATCGCCCGACAGCGCAACCCAGCGGAACGGCCCGCGCCCGACGCAAAACTGCGGGCGAATAAAGGCCGGCACAAAGCCTGGAAAATCAAACGCCCGATCAAAACCCTGATCCAAGGCACGCTGACGAATATTGTTGCCGTAGTCGAACGTGATGCTGCCGGCATCCTGCAGTTGAACCATCGCCTCTACATGGCGGCGCATACCGGCCAGGCTAAGTTTCTGATAGGCCTCGGCATCCAATGCTCTTTGACGCGCGGCTTCGTCAAAATCGTATTCGGGCGGCACATAGCCCTTGAGCGGATCGTGCGCACTGGTTTGATCAGTCAAGGTATCGGGCGTAATGCCACGCTCGATCAATCGCTCGAGCAAGTGCACAGCATTGGCGACCACGCCAACGCTGATGCCCTGCTGCCGGGCCTTGAGTTCCAGCGCGCGATCAATCTCGGCATCCAGATGGTGATGCACTTCATCGAGATAGCGTTTATTGCAGCGCCGCTGCAGGCGCGTGGCATCGACATCAGCAATCAGACAAGTACCGCCGTTCATGGTAATCGCCAGCGGCTGCGCACCGCCCATACCGCCACAACCGGCCGTGACGTTCAGCGTGCCCTCAAGCGATCCCCCAAAATGCTGACGCGCGCATTCAGCGAAGGTTTCATAGGTGCCCTGCAAAATGCCCTGCGTGCCGATGTAGATCCATGAACCGGCCGTCATCTGACCGTACATCATCAGGCCTTTAGCTGCTAACTCATCAAAATGCTGCTGCGTCGCCCAGGCCGGCACCAAATTGGAGTTGGCAATCAGTACGCGCGGCGCATCTTCGATCGTTTTAATCACCCCGACCGGTTCACCCGATTGAACCAGCAGCGTTTCGTCCGGCTCGAGCCGCTTGAGCGTAGCGACAATCGCATCGAACGCCGGCCACGACCGCGCCGCCTGCCCGCGCCCGCCATAGACAATCAAGTGCTCCGGGTCTTCGGCAACCTCCGGATCGAGATTGTTCATCAGCATCCGCATCGCAGCCTCGGCCTGCCAGGTTTTGCACATCCTGTCTGGCCCGCGTGGTGATTGAATTGTTCTTGTCATGTCGTTACGTCCCAAGCTTGTTGCAACTATTGATGTGCAGTATTAGATCACGACCTGCAAGATGAAACGAAAGCGTCTGCTATCTGATGATCGCCAGTTTCGGTTGTCCGTTTCAGTCATCGCCATTCGAAATACTTTCTAACAACTGTATTGAATAATTTGCCGCTGTTTGCCTTCGACTAGCAGCGCGGACAAAGCGCCGCCCCAGACGCAGCCGGAATCGAGGCAGGTGACTTGCTGATTTTGATATAAGCCCAGCATCGACCAGTGGCCGAACACAATATGCCAGCCGTTCCAGTCTTCATGCAATAGCTCAA
This sequence comes from Pseudomonadota bacterium, assembly GCA_039028855.1. GTDB lineage: Bacteria > Pseudomonadota > Gammaproteobacteria > Xanthomonadales > Wenzhouxiangellaceae. Next base: position 12,170 of record JBCCHH010000006.1, read on the forward strand.
ACCATGGACGGTACCCTTTAGGCTGGTTGCGCAAGCCGCCCGAAGCGTTGAGTTTGACGCGGCCGTTGCGCTTGGCAAAGCGCATGCGTGTAAATACGTTAGTGATGCTGCGCAGACGCACAAACTTTTTCTGATCAGGCGACCAGTGATCGGGCACGTCGCCGTATAAATTTTCCATCAGCTTGCCGAACTTGTCGCCACGCAGTGCGGATTGCAGTTCTTGTGCGCAAGCCAGCGTTTGTTCACGGGTCCAACGCGGGTCGACGCCAGCATGGACCAGTGCAATCTGGCGCTTCTTCCAGAACCATATGATCGGCTGCTGCTTCAGCCAGTTGATGATCGCATCGCCAGCAGAATGATTAAGAACTTTTTCAAATTCGATATTCGGCTTGCGTACTTTAGGATAGCCATGTGCATACGCGAGCAGATGCAGATCATGATTGCCGAGCACAGAAAAATGCGGTGCGCCAAGTGAACTCATAAAGCGCAGCACTTTAAGTGATTTGCCGCCTCGGTTGACCAGATCGCCAGCCATGCACAGCTTATCGGCAATCGGATCAAACTGCACCTTCTCCAGCAACCGCTGCAGCGCATCATTGCAGCCTTGTATGTCTCCAACAAATATCTTGCGTGACATCGATTGAAATTTGACTCCTAAGCTAATTACTATCTAACCCGTGTTATTATCGAAGAGCATTAATAAAACCATACAATAATATTCTAAAAATTAAGGGGTAATCTATTGATTGTAAGGAATCATCATGAGAATTATTTCATTGTTTTTTATACTCTTTACTGTTGGGCTGGTTCATGCCCAAGACTCAGCAGAATTTGGCTCAGTCGGCGAAAACGGCCCTGCTGTTAGAGGCTCGGTTTGCGCAAA
>JBCCHH010000007.1:0-12820 GCA_039028855.1 Pseudomonadota bacterium
AAAGCGACCCGGCTGACCCGGCACCGGATGCAAAAAGCCGCGCAGCCGCAGCGGATAGTCACGCAGATTCTCAAACTGAAGTTTGCCTTCAAGCTCATAGGCTTGCGAAGTTTCGATACGCTGCAGTTGATCGAGTCCGTCAAAATTCACGTTCAGCATCATTTGGAGCGATTCGCGACCGCGTGGGTCGATTTCTAAGGTTCTTGGCGATGCGTTTTCGAACAGTACCGTCTCGCCGAGCCGCATGATGAGGTCGGCCGATTGCAGCATGATCAGATGATCGTTGCGGTTTTCGACCAACAGATTCACACGCACCTGTCGATCAACGATAGTGACCGATTCCAGCGACAGCCCCGGCGGTACCGAGCGCACCTCGCGCGACCCGCAGCCATTCAGCAGCAGGGCCAGGGTGACGATTACAACTCCAGTCAGCAGCGTTTTCATAAATGATCCAGGCTCACAAATTAATCCGTTTCGATCGCGTCATCGTATAAATGACAGCGTACATGATGCGGCTCGGCATCGCTGCCGATGTTGATCGTGTTCGGCGCGATGCTACGGCACACCGGCATCGCGCGCGGACAACGAGTGTGAAAGGCGCAACCCGGCGGTGGTTGAATCGGCGATGGCACATCGCCCTCGGGTACGGACCTTTTGCCGGCCTTGTTCGTACCCGGCTCAGGCACCGGTACGGCACTGAGCAGCGCTTTGGTGTACGGATGCGAAGGCATTGAGTAGATACGCTCGACCGAGGCCTTTTCGACCAATTTACCCAGATACATCACACCGACGTCGTGGCTGACGTGCTGAACCACGGCCAGATCGTGCGAGATAAACAAAAACGCGACGCCCAATTCACGCTGCAAATCGCCAATCAGATTCAGCACCTGTGACTGCACCGACACATCCAGTGCCGATACCGCCTCGTCGGCCACGATCAGCTTGGGCTCGACCGCCAGCGCCCGCGCAATAGCAATACGCTGACGCTGGCCGCCTGAAAACTCATGCGGGTAACGGTGCATGGCCTCAGACCGCAGGCCGACGATATCGAGCAGTTCAGCGATGCGTGCCTTGCGCTGCTTGGACGCACCGATCTGATGCAAATCCAGCGGCTCGCGCAGGGTTTCAAACACGGTGCGGCGCGGCGATAGAGAAGCGAACGGGTCTTGAAAAATCATCTGCATGTCTTTGCGCCGGGCTTTGAGTTCGCTTGCACGCAGTCGGGTTAAATCCTGGCCATCGAACCAGAGCTGGCCACTGGTCGGTTCATGCAGTCGCAAAATGGCGCGTCCCAGGGTGGACTTGCCACAGCCCGATTCGCCAACCAGGCCGAGCGTGCGTTGCGACTGTAGCTCAAAACTCACGCCATCGACCGCACGAAGCTGTGCCTGCACACGCCGCAGTAAGCCGCCGCGCACGGGGAAGTGCTTTTTCAGCTTGTCGACTTTGAGCAGCGGCGGGTTCATGGTGCGGCCCTGACGGTATGCGGATTAAAGCAGCTCACGGTCGATGGGCCTGATATCGTCACTTCGGGTTGTTCACGTTCACAGCGCTCGAGTCGATTCGGACAGCGTGCGGCAAAGCGACAGCCGGTCGGCAAATCGGCCAGATCGGGCACCTGACCCTCAATCACGGGCAGACGGGCTAATTTCTGCTCACGGATGCGCGGAATCGATTGCAGCAAACCCGCCGTGTACGGGTGCTGCGGTCGGCGGAACAGATCGTCCACCGGCGCCTGCTCGACCTTGCTGCCGCAGTACATCACCACAGCCTCATCGCAGGTTTCGGCAATCACGCCCAAATCGTGCGTAATCAGCATCACGGCAGTGCCGAACTCGGTTTGCAGATCGCTAATCTGCTGCAGCACCTGCGCCTGGGTGGTCACGTCCAGCGCGGTGGTTGGTTCGTCGGCAATCAGTAATTTTGGCCGACAGGACAGCGCCATTGCAATCATCACACGCTGACGCATGCCGCCGGACAGTTGATGCGGGTAGTCGTCGATACGCTGATCGGGCAGCGGAATACCGACCCGGGCCAACATGTCGATGGCCTCGCTGCGGGCCTGTTTTGCCGATAGCTTTTGATGCCGACGCAACACCGAAGTCATCTGCTGTGCAATGGAGTAGACCGGATTCAGCGCGGTCATCGGCTCCTGAAAAATCATCGACAGTTCGGCGCCGCGCAGTCGGCGCAGTTCGGTTTCCGGCAGTGCCGTCAGTTCATAATTGTCCAGCCGAATGCGGCCTGAGGCGATGCGCCCGGCCGGCTTCGGCAAAAGACCCATGATGGCCAGGCTGGTGACCGATTTGCCGCAACCCGATTCGCCGACGATACCGAGCGTCTGGCCGGGCCGAACGGCAAAGCTCAAACCAGCAACCGCGCGGATTACACCGTCACTGCTGGCCAATTCAACGCTCAGATTCTGGACCTCGAGCACGGTGGATGAATGATTCATCGAGGTGTCCGCCTCGGATCAAGCGCGTCCTGCAGGCCGTCGGAAAACAGGTTGAAAGCCATCACCAGCACGAACATAAAGCTCGATGCGACGATGAAATTCATATACTCACCGGCCAGCACTTCCTGAGTCGACTCGGCGATCATCAGGCCCCAACTCACGCCGTCCTGCACGCCCAGGCCTAAGAAACTTAAAATCACCTCGGCCTTGATCGCACTCACGAATACGATCGTGCCCTGAACCAGCAGAATATGAAAGGTATTGGGCAGCAGATGACGGAAGATGGTAGTCAGCCGACCGAGCCCGATCGCGCGTGCAGCTTCGATGAATTCAAAGTTCTTGAGCTTGATCACTTCGCCGCGGACCAATCGTGCAGTGGTGGTCCAGAACGTCGCCACCATCGCGATATGCATGGCCCAGGGGTTACCGGATAGCGCCACGGCGACGGCCGCGACGAACAGATAAAACGGAATCGAGTCGAGCGTGCCTTTAAGCCACAGGATCATGCCATCGATGAAGGTATTGGAAAAATAACCGCTCAATGCGCCGAACAGGCCGCCTAGAAATGTCGACAACACGGCTACGATCAGACCGATTTCGAAAGCGGTACGGGTCGAATAAATCGCGCGCTGGAAAATATCCTGACCGAGCAAATTGGTGCCGAGCCAGTGATTCATCGACGGCCCTTCCCAACGCCCGCCGGTGGCCTGCGACCAGCCCGTGCCCCACCAGCCAAACCAGACGCCGAGTGCGATCAGGAAGAAGCCCAGCACCACCCAACAGCCGATCATGGCCGCGCGGTCGCGTCGAAACTGATCGAACGCTCGGCCCCAAAGCGAGGTGCTGGCCTTACCCCGGATAGTGTGCGGTTGGGCCATCACAGGCTGGTTAACGCTGTTCATGCGTTTGCGTTCCCGGACAGTGATACGCGCGGATCGACCGCGCGATACAGAATATCGGTTGCGATCAAGATCAGCACGAACATCACCGCTGTCAGGCTGACGACGGCCTTAAGCACGGGTTGATCACCCGAGGTAATCGCATCAAACGTGACCTTGCCGATACCCGGAATGCCGAAATAACTTTCGATCAGCAGGCTGCCGGAAACCACAATCAGCGGAATCGAAAATAGAATACGCGTAACGATCGGGATCATCGCATTCATGAGCACGTTGCGGTACAGAATCTCGGTCGGTTTGGCGCCGAATGCGCGCGCCGTGCGAACATGATCGCGGTTGATTTCCTCGACCAGCACGGCGCGGAAAAAACGCGTGTTGTAGCCGAGCGCGACGAACACCGAGGCCAGCGTCGGCACGGTCACATAATGAATGTAACTGGACAGGTCATGCACCGCCCAGCCGCGCACCGGAAACCAGCCCAGCACCACGCCGAACAGTGCCTGAAACGCGACGATCACAACCAGAAAGCTGATCGACATGCCGACCACGGCGCCAGCCATGATCAGTCTGTCGACCCAGCCGCCGCGATACCAGGCCGCAATCAGACCGAGTACGATACCGAGCAGGTTGCCGAGAATAAATCCGGGCGCAAGCAGGGCCAGCGAAACTGGGATGGTGCGCAGCAGAATCGAGTGGACGCGTTCGCCGGTCGAATCGGAAAAGCCGAAATCGTGCGTCGCCATTTCGCGCAGATAATCGGCATAGCGCACGATAAACGGGCGGTCGTAGCCGAGTTGGGCCCGCACCTGTGCGATTTCCGCTTCGGTCGGGTTTTTGCTTAACAGTTCAAAGGTTTTATCCGGACCAAAATAGACCATCAGCACAAAGCTGATCAAGGTTACACCGAGGATCAGCGGAATGCCGCCGATCAGCTTGCGCAGCGCGTAGCTCAGTAGCTCCATCAGGCGGCGGGCTGGTCTAGTCGTTTACTGCCGCTTCGCCAGGGTCGTCGGCAAGATCGACAAAGCGCATGAAAAAGCCGCCCAGGATTTCACGATCGGGCATCATCCGTACCTGTTTATCCCACAGATGTATGCGCGTGCGCGAAAGGCCGGAAATCGCAACGCAGTCGTCAACGACGATCTCATTCATCCGTCGATACAGCGCGGTGCGCTCGGGACCGGGCTGCATGTTCAGCGTCTGTTCATAGAGCACGTCGAAATCGGGGTTACTGTAGTTGAAGTTATTCGAGCCCGGTGTTGCATTCGGGCTGTAGAAAAGCTGCAGCGTGTTTTGTGCATCCGGGTAGTCGAGTGTCCAGCCGAGGAAAAACAAATCAAGCTGACGCTCTTTCATCGCACGACTGAAGTCACCGAACGTAGCGAAGCTCTCGGGCAAGAATTGATCGGTGGCAAAGCCAATATCCTGTAGCTGCGCACGGAACTGCTCGAACATCTGACGCATCTGAACCGATGATGGCATGCCGTAGCTCAGCGTCGGCAAGTTATCGCGCCAGCCGAAATCATCCAGCGCGCGATTGGCCGCCTCGACATTGCGCTCGACCGAACGCGTCGGTAACGACGCATCAAACTCCGGCACCATCGGCACGATTACGCCGGGAAAGATCTGACCCAGGCCAAAATAAAACGTCTCGTTGCGGGCCGGCCAGTCGAACGCATCGCGGACGGCGCAGCGCAGTGCACGATTAGCTGCATCCTGCTGTGGATCTGGATGATGGCCGAAGCGCTCGTCGGCCATATTGAAACCGGCGTAGACAAAGCCGGCTTCCTGAGCCGAGTGCTTGTAGAAGCGCGCAGCCAACTCATCGTTGAGCTGGATCGGATCACGACTCTCGAGCACGACATCGATCTGTTCATTCGGCACCATTACGTTGTGCACCTCGCCCGAAATAAAGCTGTTCCAGCGCGCGGCGTTTTCTTCGATAAAATGAATCTCGAGTCCGTCGACAAACGGATAGCGTTGACCGTCTAATGCTTCCAGTCCGAATTCACCATGCCGTTCGGCCGAATAGCCCTCGGCAGACAAGTCGAGCGTACCGCGATCAAATTTTGGATTGCGCTCAAAGGTAGCCAGCGCGCTATTAAATGAGTTTAGACGAAACGGACCGGAACCAACCGGCTTGACCGCAAACTCCCGGCCATAGTGCTCGACCGCCTCGCGCGGGACCAGTGCCGAAAATCCGGTTGCCAGCGTGTAGGCGAGCTGCGGATACGGTGCGGTCAGATTAATTTCCAGCGTGTAATCGTCGATTGCACGCAGACCTTCGATCGCTGCAGCATAATCTGCGCCGTTCTCGCCCCACTCATCCAGCCCCACGATGCGGCCCGACCAAAGCCAGGCGCCCTGCGAGCGCACGTTCGGGTCGAAATGGCGCTGAATCGAATAGATCAGATCGTGCACCGTCACCTCACGACCGATGCCGTCCGGAAACGCCGGATCATCGGCAAACTCGACGCCGGGCCGAATGCGAATCGTGTACGTCAGTCCGTTGTTTGAGCTGACCGGCAGATCGAGCGCCAGATTCGGCGTTATCTCATACGGCCGGGCCAGATACTTATAGCGATACAGCGTATCGAACACATTGACCACGACCATATTGGAATAGACCGTTGCCGCCTGCGCCGGGTCGAGACTGGACGGCGCTTCATCCTCGGAATGGCGATAGATCTCGCTCTCTTCGTCCGGCGGAACTTCGGAACAACCACACAGGATCAGCGCAACAAGCAGTACAACGAGAAGAATCCGACTAGACGCAAAGAAAATCGACGGCATGGATAGTGGCATAACGCAGGCTCGGATAAAGGTCAGGCATAAAGACTATCCTAAAATCACCAGCCGATCACAGCTTGTGTGCAACATCGTCGCATCAAAATGACGGTATTCAATGGGTATGCGGGTCAATGAGCAATAACCGTACGAGCCATCTACGCTCGTTTCCTGATTCGATGACCGTGCTGGTTCAAGGCGCAAGCCGAGGCATCGGCCTGGGCCTGGTGCAAATACTGGCCGGGCATCCGCGAGTTGGACACGTGATTGCTACCTGTCGAGAACCGAATTCAGCTTCAAGTCTGCTTGAACTGCAGTCCGATATCGTCCGCGTGCATCAACTCGACGTAAGTCGGGCGGGAAGCGTCAACGCACTCGCCGGACAGCTATGCCAGCAGCAGGTGTCCATTCACTTGCTCATCAATGCCGCCGGCCTGCTGCACGGCCCTGATTTGATGCCGGAAAAGAAACTCGAAGATCTGAATCTGCCATCGCTGCAGCAGGTGTTTGCCGTCAATACCTTTGGTCCGGCGCTGATCTTCAAGGCCTTCCAAGCGCTGATGGCATCTGATGGCAAAGCCGTGCTATGCGCGATCTCAGCCCGCGTCGGCTCAATTTCGGATAATCGCCTGGGTGGCTGGTATGCCTATCGCGCCTCCAAGGCGGCGCTGAATCAGCTCGTCAAGACCGCTTCGATTGAGCTCAGGCGACGTAAACCGAACCTGATTGTTGCCGCTTTGCATCCGGGCACCACCAGTACCGGCTTATCTCAGCCGTTTCAGGCGCGGGTGCCGGCGCAGAAGTTGTTTTCAGTGGAGCAGACCAGTCGATATCTGCTGAATGTGATTGACGGGCTTGGGACTGAGGATAGCGGTGATTTTTTTGCCTGGGATGGGGCGAGAATCGAATGGTAGGGTCGGAGTGCTTGAGATCAATCGCTGCAATTGTCCAACGCAATCCTTGGTCATGCGAACAAGGGCTGAATGCCCTTGCATTTTATAAATGAGAAAGCCACTCAATAACTAAAGCAATCAGGTCGGATCGCCGGCCGGTAGCGGTTGGCCGGCGCGCTCGGCCGGGCAGTAGAACGGGTCGCGATCACGTGCGCCGTGATAATGGTACGTTTGGCCATCAACCGTCAACAGCAGTCGATACCCCGGCACCAACGCCTGGGTGTAGGCCATGCCGGGCTGCGGACAACCAAGCGCGCCATTATTCCAGCTTACAAATTCGGCCACGCTCACCGCAACGTCGTTTCGGTCGACATCAACCCGCTCGACCAGATCGGCTGTCGCCTGTTCAATTTCGCGGCCGAGCGCATCGCTGCGCAGCGTAATTGATCGTTCAGTCATGGCATCTTCCGTTTCATCCGAGGGTTCTTCAGCACAAGCAGTCAGAAACACGATTGCTGCCACTACGATTAGCCATTTCATATTCATGATGGGTGACCTGCGGTTTTGAGTTCCGATGATTAGCATACACAGATTGATCGGCCCGGGTTTAATCGGCTCGGATTATGCCCAACCGGCCATTCTCGGCCACCACTTCGCAGATGTGGATGGTTCGTTAAGCAGCCAGTAGCCGCTATGCTGAGCGGCGGTAGCGCAGGCATGGTTGGGCAGAATACGCAGCCTGCAGCCGATCGGGAATTGGCCGAAAGACACCGGCCGACCGTTACGATCGGCGACGATGCCGTGTTCCTGATCGGCACTGCGTACGATCAGATCGTTCAATACCTGACCTTGCGCATCGCAGACCAGACCATAGCCCTGGTCGACCGCATGCTTGGCCGTGCCGCGATCGCGCGACAGCGCCATCCAGCCGGCGTCGATCAACAACTCACCGCGCCGGCTGCGATGTCCGATGACTTCGGTCAACACTGAAATTGCGATATCGTCGAGCGCGCAAACGCCAAGCCCGGCCATGACCAGATCCATAAACACATAGGTACCGATGCGTACTTCGGTCACATCGCTCATATCCTCGGCAAAGCGTGCACTCGGCGTGGAGCCGAGGCTGACGATCGGGCAGTCGAAGCCAGCCTGAGTAAGCCGGTCGCATGCACCGATCACCGCAGCATGTTCGGCGGCAGCAGCCTCGATCAGGCACGGCCGATTGCGACACTGATAGGAGCCGCCCATATGGGTCATCACGCCGGCCAGCGTGCTGTGGTTCGTGTCGAGCCGCTGGGCAATCTCGATCAGATCGGGATCGTCGGCTCTGACGCCGGCGCGCTGGCCGTCGGCGTCGATTTCGATCAATATCCTGAAGTTGACGTTCAACCGCTTTCCGGCATCCACAACCTGCCGTGCGCTGGCCAGGTTGTCCAAAACCAGACTCAACTGCATACCCTGTTGCAGGCGTTGGGCGACGGCGGTCAGTTTGCCCGGTGCGATGACGACCGCATAGAGCAAATCATTCATGCCGTTGGCAAAGCAGTAATCGGCTTCGGCCAGGGTCGATACCGTCAGGCCGGAGTAGCCGGGCTGCGGCGCGATCATCTTACGCACAACGTCAATGCTTTTCGCGGTTTTGATGTGTGGACGCAGCGCAACGCCAAGCGCGTGCATGCGTTGACTGAAACGATCGATGTTCCGCTGCATGCGACCACACTCAAGCAGCAGGCAGGGAGTGATCAGGGCCGGATCAGGTTGTGCTGACAGATTCATGGCTAGCTGTAGGCAGTATTCACATCTTGGGCAGCGATTATTATGGACAAATTCTGCTACCTTGCAGCTTGCATCCTCAACAACCATTGCGCAATGGCAACTGATCTGTCCGAATTGAGTACGCTGGAATCCACTTTATATGATGCGGTTGATCAGATCATCGCGCGTGTCGGCAAAAACCTCGTGGTCGGCACACCGCTGGGTCTGGGTAAACCGAATCGTCTGATCAATGCGCTGTATCGACGTGCCTGTGAGGACGCCTCGATTCAGCTTGAGATCGTCACCGCACTGTCGCTCGATATTCCGCAGTCAAAGCACTGGCTGCAGGCGCGCTTGATGGAACCGATTGTCGAGCGTTTGTTTGGCTCGGACTATCCGCGGCTGCAGTATTTGATCGATCTGAAACGGCATCAGGTGCCCGACAACGTAGCCATCAGCGAGTTCTATTTTCAGTCGGGTGCGGCGCTGGGCAATCCGACCATGCAGCGGCGCTACATTTCGTCGAACTACACCCATGTAGCGCGCGATATGATGGATCGCGGCGTAAATCTGATTCTGCAACTGGTATCCAAACCGCAGACCGATGGCAGCGGAAAAACGCGCTACAGCCTGTCGTGCAATCCCGATGTCACGCTCGATTTGAAAGCGCTGCTGGATGCTACGCCGCAGCACAAGGCCATGGCGGTCGCTCAGGTTCATCCCGAGCTACCGTTGATGCACGGCGATGCGTTGATTGAGGCCGATTTCTTCGACCTGATTATCGAGCAGGATCCGCGGCAGCCACTGTTTGCCGTGCCGCGCGGGCCGGTCAGTCTGCGCGACCATGCGGTCGGGTTTCACGCTGCGGGGCTGATTGAAGATGGCGGTACGCTGCAGATCGGTATCGGTTCCTTAAGCGATGCATTGGTGCACAGCCTGATCCTGCGTCATCAGCATAATGATCGGTACCGCGCTATGGCCGATGTACTGGATGTCGAACCGTCTGTGCCGCGGCAGTTCGAAACCTTTGAGCAGGGTCTGTACGGTGCCAGCGAGATGTTCATGGATGGCTTCATGCATCTGTATCGCGCCGGCATTCTCAAGCGTGAAGTGTTCGACGAACTGGACACCATGCGTCGTGCCAATGCCGGGAAATCGCTGCCTGAATCCGGCACGGGTGCAATCATGGACGGTGGTTTTTTCCTCGGCTCGCAGCCGTTTTATGAATTTCTGCAAGGCTTGAATAAGGCCGAACAGCCGCGCTTTCGCATGCACGGCGTCGGCCGCATCAATCAGCTGTATGGCGGCAATGAAGCGCTCGAAATCGAGCAACGGCGACGTGCACGCTTCGTCAATACCTGCATGATGATGACCCTGACCGGTGCGGCCGTATCCGATGGCCTGACCGATTATCAGATGGTGTCGGGCGTCGGCGGACAGTACAACTTCGTCGCCATGGCGCATGCGATGGACGATGGCCGTTCGGCGCTGATGCTGCGTTCGCGCCGTGAATCGGGCGGCAAAGCAAGCTCGAATATCGTCTGGGACTATCCGCACAACACCATCCCGCGTCACCTGCGCGACTGGGTCGTGACCGAATACGGTGTCGCTAATCTGCGCGGTAGGAACGACGAAGAATGCATTCAGGCCATGCTGATGATCAGCGATGCGGCATTTCAGGATGAGCTGATCGATCAGGCCAAATCAACCGGTAAACTCGCAGCGAACTGGCAACTGCCCACCCATGCGCGCAACAACACGCTTGAATCCCTGTATCAGCGCTTACAACCGTTCATTGTGCAGGGGGATTTGCCGGAGTATCCATTCGGTAGCGATTTCACTGCAATCGAACAGCGCCTGATCGATGCACTACAGTCGCTCAAGCGCACCGCCGCCAGCAAGCGCAAAATGTTGGCCACTGCCTGGTCCGGACAACCCGCGCAGTTTGCCGATGAACTGCATCGTGTTGGTCTCGATCAGCCGAAAGGCTGGAAAGAAAAACTCTACGCCCGGTTATTAGCTGGCGCACTCAATCAACAATTGTTGGACAGGAGCAATATCTGATGTGCCGACTCACGTTTTATCTGGGCGAACCGATCTGTATGGCCGATCTGGTCACGCGTCCATCCAATTCGCTGATCAACCAGAGCACGCATGCGCGCGAACGGCCTGAGCCGCTCAACGGCGATGGTTTCGGTGTGGCCTGGTATCCGGAGTTTCGGACCGAGCCGACGCTGTTCAAATCAAAAACGCCGGCCTGGAGCAATGCCAATCTGCACGAGTTGGCCGAAGTCGCCCACAGCACCTGCATCCTGGCTCATATACGTGCGTCGACCAGCGGCAAATTCGATGTGTCCGAGGCCAACTGTCATCCGTTTCGCAGCGGTCGGTTCAGCTTTATGCACAACGGCGATGTGCGCGGCTTCTCGCGTATACGCCGAGCCCTGCTGGCCAGCTTGAGTGACGAAGCTTTTGCAGTGATTCGCGGCACCACCGATACCGAGCATCTATTCGCGCTAGCGGTCGATTATCTAGCTCAGCAAAGCGGTGAAAGCAGTTGTGAAATGTTGGCCAACGCGCTTGAACATACGCTCAAGCGCGTGCACGAACTCGTCGCCGAACATGCCGCCGGTACGCATCTGTATCTAAACCTGGTCCTGGCCGACGGCCGCCACGCCGCTGCCTGTCGCTACAGCACCGATCCAAACTACATCGACAGTCTGTACTACAACGTTGGCGGCAAATTTCAGTGCGTTGACGGTCGCTGCATGATGTCGCCGGATCGGGGCGACAGCCGCTCGGTGCTGATCAGTTCCGAGCCGCTGGACGCCGATCCGTCCTGGCAGGCGGTTGAACGCAACGGATTTTTGATGATTGATGCCGACCGGAACTTGAAGCAGCGCCAGGTTCGAGTCTGAATCGTGTGGCTTGCTGCGATCACTCGGAATGCACCTGCCTGCGTGTTCGGGGGGCCGATTTTCGCAACGGCCGACAGCCAACTCGAACGACGTATTCCGACCAGGACCGGATTGACCCTGGTCATGGCCTGACCTGCGGTGAAGCTATTGCTGGCCTAATTGACCGTTATCGCTAGAGATGCCGTTCAGGTCGTAGCTGGTACTGACCGGTTGACCGGCGCTGTTGAAACAGATCGCAGTCAAGGTTACGAATGGACCATCGACCTGTATCTGGATGTTGCCGCAACTCTGTTGGAACGTACTGGCGCCATCGGCTTCAGTCAACACGCCGTTTACATTACCGATGTTGTCCAGCGTTAACGTGCTCGTATCGAACTTGCCGTCATCTTTCAGGCAGACCGCCTGCAATGTCGGCTTGTTGTCGTCGAGCACGAATTCAATATTGGAACAGTAATTCTGAAATGTGCTCGAGTTTTCCGACGTCAGTTCGGGCGTTACCGCAAGTCCGGCTTGCGCGAACCATAAGCTGCTGATTAGTAGAACCACCCTGCTTGAATACACTTGCTTACGCCTCACTGCTCAATCGATTAATGAACCTTGAGTGTATCAGTTCACCAACGCTGAAGCGATCTAGCACTTGCCGGGATCGAAGCCGAACAGAGCGCGCAACTTTGGGGTGCACTCGCTTCAGGTGTTTCCATTGGCTCAAGATTGCCCTGCCCTGCGTTCAGGCGAGCGGCTCTAACCGGGACCGTGTCGAATCCACTCCGCGATGCGGCTTGCGCAGGCCTGCGGCGCGCGCATCCAACTGAAATGATTGGCGCGCCGGCCGCTCTGGTCGGGACCGATGGTGTGCTGCTCGACCGGGCATTGCGGTAGCTTGTTGAGCAGCTCATCGATTGCACGTTGCGAAACCCAGCCGTCGTGCTGCATGCGCAGCACAAGGGCGCGACTGTTCAGGGCGGCCATCGACGCTTCGGCTTCGGCGGTTCGGCCGTTGCGGCTCAGGCCGGTAATGTGATAACAGCCGCTGCGGATGGTAGCGGTCCAGTCGAATAGCACGCCACGCGCTTCCGAGCCGGCAAAGCCGATGCGTTTGCCCGGAAAATAGCC
>JBCCHH010000008.1:0-12577 GCA_039028855.1 Pseudomonadota bacterium
AGCCGCGCAGTGGTGCCGTGCGGCGATGAACTGAGTTCGAAGCGCCAACCGCAGCGTTGGCACAGGCGCTCGACAATGGATAACCCTAACCCAAGACCCGTGCTGGTCTCGCCTTTGACGGCCGGCTCGGTCACCGTGGCTTTGAGGCCATCGTCGATGCCAACGCCAGTATCCGTTATGACCAAGTCGCCACCGTCGCGCTCGATCCGAATCTGGCCGCGCTCGGTGTAGCGGAAGGCGTTGGAAATCAGATTCGCAACCAGAACCTGCAGCGCGGCCGAATCACCGGCAATGCGCCAGTCGGGATCGACCTCGACCGATAATTCCACCGGTTTATCTTCAAGTAAAAAGGCATGGTTGACTATCACGCGCTCGACAATCGGTAATACGGCCGTGCGCTGGCTGCGAAGGGCTGGATCGTCCTCACGCGCCAGTGCAAGCAGCACGTCCACCGACAAATGCATGCTCAATGCGGCTGAGCGAATGCGCTCGATCAGTACCGCCGCCTGATCGGCGTCGGGCGCTTTGGCCAGCATCTCGGCACTGCTTTCGATCACCGCCACGGGTGTGCGCAGCTCGTGACTGGCATCCTGAGTAAAGCGCTGCTCGCGATCGATAAAGTCGTTGATGCGTCGGAAAGCCGCTCGCAGCGTATCGGCCAGTTGTCCGACTTCATCGGCTGGGTAGCGCGTCTGCCAGTCATCCGGCAGGTGGTCGGGTTCCACGGCGGTCACCTCGCTAGCCAACGAGCGCAGCGGCCGCGTCACGCGCCGGGCCAGAAACAGGCCGAGCACGGCCGCAACCATAATCATCGCGATGAGCGACAACACCAACACCAGCATGATCTCGTTTAACACCGGACGCACGACGAGGTAGTCTTCGACCTGCAGCACAATCCAGACCGGCTCGGCTAATGCCTCGAGTTCGACGCGCCGCAGATGATAATGCCGCCCGTCCGTGCCAAACACTTCGCTGCGGCCCGGCTCGGCTTCGAGCGGCGCCTTAAGAAAATCCGGCAGCGTGTCATCACGGTAGTAGGTCGTGAAGGGCAGCCTGGATTCGGGCAGGACCTCACCGCTCGCGGCGGCCTTGAAATGGTCCGCTTCCATCGTCAGCAAACGGTCGAAGATCTGATCTTCAGTGTTGTAGACAAACATCAGCGTAATTAGACCGCCCAGACCACCGGCAAATAGTGCTAAGCCTAAAAAGGCGACAGCTATTCGGCGACTCAGACTGCGTTGTTTCAAGGCGGCAGCTCCAGCCGCAGACCCACACCGTGTAATGTCTTAAGCATCGGCTGCTCAAACGGACGATCCAGCGCCTGGCGCAGGCTGTAGATGTGGGTGGCCAGTGCATCACTGGGCGGCGGCTCATCGCCCCAGATGCGGTCGGCCAACTCGGAGCGCGTCATCACGGCGGGATAGGCCTCGGCCAGCGCGACCAGAATATCAAACGGCGTATGGTGCAGGTCAAGCGGCTGACCGGCCCGGGTCGCGGTGCGCTGGCGCCGGTCGATGCTCAGTTCACCGAGCGTGAGCATGTGCGTATCGTGCAGTTGGTGACGTCGCCCGAGCGCGTTGCAGCGCAGCAGCAGTTCCTCAAGTGCGAACGGTTTGGTCAAGTAGTCGTCGGCGCCGGCGTCGAAGCCGGCAATTTTGTCGTCCAGCGTATCGCGCGCGGTCAGCATCAGAATCGGCAAATGACGATCAGCCGTAGCGCGAAGCTGTTTACAGACGTCCAGTCCGTCAACCCATGGCAGCTGAAGGTCCAGCAGGATAACGTCGTACCGGCCATCGAGCGCCAGGTTCAGGCCCTGGCGCCCGTCGGCCGCGTAGTCCAGGCGGTGGCCCTGACTTTCAAGAAAATCCATGATGGATGCGGCGAGCTCGGCCTGGTCCTCGACCAGCAGGATGCGTAAGCTCGCCGCAGCGTTCATTTCATTCCCCCGTTGCTGTGAGGCGTTGCTGGGCTGAAGCAATCGTCTGGTCGATCATTTCGTGCTGGAAATACGGTTGGCTTAGCGTCATCAGGCTCAATGCATCGCGGATCGCATCATCATCGTCCGCCGCCTGAAACTTATAATAGCCAAGCAGCGCCAGGAACATGGCTTCATAGTTCTCCGGGCTGGCCTCTAGTCTTGCAGCAGCGGTTTCCAGACCTTCATCCAATGCGAGCATCGCCAGCTCCACCGTCATCTCGTTGCGGTAGGGCGCGCGGTTTTTGGGTGTGCCGCCCATCGCCCGAATGGTCGCTTCCGCTGTTAGCGCCGTCGAAAACGGATTCTGACCAGTGACGAGTCGACCATCGGTAATCACGTGCAGCTCAAGCGGCCGTGCGCCATCGAACTGACCGCCTTCGTCCACCATGCGGTCTTGCAGCGACCAGCTTTCACCTTCCTTATCGCCGAACATCGCTTCTTCTTCATTCGTGAATGCGGTGACGTGCCGACCGTCCAGAAAATGTTTGCCGTCGACACTCATATTCACCAGCGCCGCCGGTCCATGACAGACCGCGCCAATCACGCCGCCTTGGTTGTAGACGTCGGCAATCAACGCCTGCAGGGCCGTGTTGTCGGGCAGATCAATCGCCGCACCACTACCGCCAATCACAAACACCGCAGCATAGTCATAAGCCGAGACGTCGGCCAGCGGCGTGGTATTAGCCGCTGCATGCATCGCCGCCTCATGCTCGAGGAATCGTTTATTGTGAATCCACATCGGGTTCCGCTCCTCCGACTGCGGTTCACCGCCGGCCGGGCTGGCGATCTCGACACTGTAGCCGTTATCGACAAACGTCCAGTACGCCTGGGTCAGTTCATCAAACTCGTAGCCGGACTCGGGATCCTCCACCGTACCCGCGCTCGACACCACCAGTAGCACCCGTTCATCGGCAGCCGCTGAGACACAAATGGCCAGGCCAACAATGGCCAGAACGTTCTTGATCATGTTGCACACTCCTTCGGTTTA
Source organism: Pseudomonadota bacterium (assembly GCA_039028855.1). GTDB lineage: Bacteria > Pseudomonadota > Gammaproteobacteria > Xanthomonadales > Wenzhouxiangellaceae. The sequence goes on from JBCCHH010000008.1 coordinate 2,967, forward strand.
GGGTGGCAACAGCATGGCAAAACGTTTATCAAATAAATCTCAGATTACGGCTACCTTTACAAAAGATATTCCTGAAATGCCCTGATCTGACGACTTACATTGCTCTTGCCTTGTGCCCGCAGCTGACCAAGCAGCAGTTCCAGTCAAATTTCCATCGCAGTCTGTTCGGGGTTTAACGCATTCCGTGCTTCATTCAAAGCTGTCGCTAAATAGGTCATCACTCAGTCCAAATACAACGTATGTGGTGCCGGAATCGTTGCCGTTCGAGTTGGCCGCGTAAGCTCCGATAACGAGATCGTCGGCACCATCACCATTAATGTCGCCGGCCGCACTGACTGAACGGCCTGCCTGATCAAGGATTTCCTCACCATCCAGACGAAAGCCCGTGCTTCCGTTCAAGCTGCTCAACGCCAGCGTCGACGGAAAGTTACCAACCGCTGAAGTATCGCGCCCAAACACTACATAGATGCTGCCGGAATTCGCGCCGTTCGGATCGGCGTAAGAGGCCCCAACAATCAGATCATCGACGCCATCACCGTTGATGTCGCCAGCCCCACTCACCGAAATGCCTGAGCGGTCATCCACTGCTTGGCCATCTAATCGAAAGCCGGTTGTACCATTCAGGCTGCTCAAGGCGATCACCGAAGGGAAGTTGCCCACTGAAGCCGCATCGCGCCCAAACACCAAATAGCTGCTGCCAGAACCATTGCCGTTTGAGTCAGCGTCTGAAGCCCCGATGATCAAGTCATCAATACCATCGCCGTTGACATCGCCTGCCGCACTGACCGAGTGACCCGAATAGCCTCGAAATCCCTCACCGTCCAAGCGGAAACCGGATATGCCGTCCAAGCGGAAACCGGATATGCCGTTCAAGCTACTTAGCGCCAGCGTGGAAGGGAAACTACCGACTGCAGCTACATCGCGTCCAAACACCACGTAGCTGCTACCGGATTCAAGGTCGTTCGGATCGGATTCAAAAGCGCCAATAATCAGATCGTCAACGCCATCCGCATTGATGTCACCGGCCGCACTCACTGAGCGACCCGAGTAGTCACCTTCTGCGACACCCGCCAGTCGAAAGCCGGAAATACCATTTAGGCTATTCAACGCCAGCGTCGACGGGAAGTTTCCAACTGCCGCCACGTCACGGCCGAATACCACATAACTATTGCCGGAATTACTACCATTTGGATCAGCACGGTACGCCCCGATCAGTACATCATCCAGGCCATCGCCGTTAATATCGCCGGCCGCGCTAACCGCGCCGCCCGAGCGGTCACCAGATGCCGCACCCACTACGCGAAAGCCGTCCGTACCGTTCAGGCTGCTCAACGCGATCGTCGACTGGAAGTTACCTTCTGCAGCCACATTACGCCCAAACACCACGTAACTGCTGCCGGCATCATCTACACCGTTCGGGTCCGCTGCAGGGGCTCCAATCAGCAGATCGTCAATGCCATCGTCATTGACATCGCCAGCCGCACTGACCGCTAAACCTGCATAATCGTCGTCCGCCACACCTTCGAGCCGGAAGCCGTTGATGCCATTCAGACCGGCCAACTCCAGCATTGCAGGAAACGCGCTGCGTTGACCGAACACTACATAGGCGCTTCCGGTACGATCCTCGCCGTTCGGGGCGGCACTCCATGCGCCGATCAGTAAATCATCAATGCCATCGCCATTGACATCGCCGGCAGTGCTCACAGAGATGCCGGAGTAGTCATATGTCTCGACACCGTTGAGCTGAAAGCCGGTTGTACCATCGAGGGTGCTCAGTGGAATTATCGCTGGAAAATCCTGCGCAACCGCGACACCGCTCAGCGCCAGCGACATGGCCAGAACCAAATGACGAGTACGGCAGGGATGAGGGTACAGTCTTACTTGTTCAGTCAGTTCTGCCTGCTGTTTGGCTCGGATTGTCATCGCAACTCCTGGATGTCTTTTTACGCTACCGCAATGGCATGCGCCTCGATCCCCTTAACGACAACAACTCTACTACCATCTGAATGGCACAATGTTTGTGCCGCTCGCTGAGACTATGGCGTTGATCTGAACACCGATCAAATACAAACGATCTTCTGACTATTCCCTCAATGCCATCACAATCGGCATTCGCGCGGCACGGATGGCCGGCGCGAAGCCGCCGATCAGGCCAATGATCAGCGCCAGAACAATGCCCTGAACCAGCAGATCAGGCGTGACGGCGAAGGCGAATACCACCTGGGTGAAGCTGGCGAAGTTGAGTGTCGATACCGTCATGCCATTGAAAAACAGATAGGCCAACAGAGCGCCGATAATGCCGCCGATCAGGGCCAGCACGAACGCCTCGATCATGACTGAAACGACAATCGAGCGCGGCGCGAAGCCGAGTGCGCGTAGCGTAGCAATTTCCCGGGAGCGATCCGAGACCGCCGAGTACATCGTGTTCAAGGCACCGAACATTGCACCGAGCGCCATCAGGATGGCGATGCCATAACCGATGACCGAGATAAAGGTCGACAGCAGTTCCGACTGCGCGGCCAGGTAGTCGGTTTCGCGTTCGACCTGCACCGAAAGGCGCGGATCGCTGGTCAGCTCATCCTTGTAGGCATTGAACTGATCGGCATCTTCGAGTTTGCCGTAGACCACCGAAAAGCTGTTGCCTCGACGATATGCACCCTGCAAGACAGGCGCGTCAGTCCAGAGTTCGGACTCGGCCGCGCCGCCAGCGGCCTCAAATACGCCGACCACATCCCAACGCTCGGTGCCGAACACCAGCGTGTTGCCGGGCACCAGCCCTTCATACTGGCTGGCCGCACCAATTCCGGCAATGAGCTGCTTGCGGCCCGGCTCGAACATCTGCCCTTCGACAATTGTAAAGTCCTGGCGAATGCCGGTCGCATCGGCTTCGACGCCGCGGAACGGCACATTTGACATATTGCCGGCGCCGGTTTTCGGCAGGTCGATCATGACGTAGACTTCGCGCGAAGCTAGACTGAGCTGCTCTTGCTGTGCAATCAGGCGCGACTGCTCGCCGTCGAAACCCGAATCGAGTTCCGAACTCGAACCCGAACGCACAATGATGACGTTGTCTTCTTGCGCCGCACCACTTAGCGAGGCACGAAAGCCGCTCGCCATCGACAGTACTGCGACCAGCACGGCGACGACGCCGGCCACACCGATAATGGCGACCAGCGAGGGGCCGATCCGGCCCGGCAGGCTGCGTAAATTCTGTATCGTAATTGCCAGTGTCTGACCCATCATCATCCCCTCGCCAAGGCATCAATGACTTTAAGCCGCCCGGCCTGCCAGGCCGGCAGAATGCCAGTTACAAAACCCAGCCCGATGGCCAGCAACACGCCGGTCAGACCAGCCGCAGGCGACATGGCCAAGCCTGGTAGGAACTGCGAAAGCGCGGTGGCGGCACCGGTAACGAAGAGATAGCCGAGCGCAAGGCCAATCAGCCCACCGATAATGGCAATCGTCATACTCTCGCCGAGCACCATCCATAGCACGCGCCGGTCGCTGAAGCCGATGGTTTTGAGCACGGCCAGTTCCGAGGTGCGCTCGCGCACGGCCTGAGCCATGGTGTTGCCGGTGATCAGCAGCAGGGTAAAGAACACGCAGGCCAGCACCATCTGCACCATTAAACCAATGTTTCCGATTTGTGCGGCAAAGCCGGCCGCCCAGCCGGCTTCGGTCGAGCTTTTGGTTTCGGTCGGTGAATTGGCAAAGCGCAGATCAATCGCCGAGGCGATGTCGGCCGCGCGATCCGGGTCTTCGATCTGGGTCACAATCCAGCCGACCAAGTCGGTGCCGAACGCTCGAGCCTCGTTGAAGTAGTCATAATGCATATAGGCCACCATTTCATCAGCGTTGTTACCGCTGCCGGTAAAAATGGCCGCGATTTCGACCTCCCAGGAAAACGATCCGTCCTGCTGTGGCCAGATGGTCGAGAAAATCGGAATGCGGTCGCCAACAGACCATTCATAATCTTCGGCCATGGCCTGGCCGATCAGAACTCCGGTCTGATTGGCCAGCAGGTTCTGCCACTGATCTTCGGGCACGGTCAACTCAGGATAAATTTCGAGCAGCGATTCGAGATCGGTCGGGAACAACCCGAACTGCTGGCGCGGGTCCTGATAGTAGGCGCCGAACCAGGTCTGATGCAGGGCGCTGCGCACACCCTCAATCGCCTCGACCCGGGCTACGTAACTCAGCGGTATCGGCTCGATAAATGAAACCCGGTGCATGGTGATCAGCCGATCGGCCCCGGCCAGATCGACGCCGAGCGTAAACGCTCGGCTCAGCCCGCCGAGCAATGAGAACAACACAAACGCGATGATGATCGACAGCAGCGTAAACAGCGTGCGCAATTTCTTGCGCGTTAGGTTTTTTCGGATCAGGTGAAACGTACCCATCACTGACCCCCGATCATACCGGCGGCCGGCGGTGACTCGATCAATCGACCCTTGTCCATATGCACCACGCGCGAAGCGCGCTCGGCCGCGACCGGATCGTGCGTGACCATCAGGATGGTCTTGCCGTGGCGCTGGTTGAGTGTGGTCAGCAGATCGAGAATTTCACCGGCGGTTTCGCGATCGAGATCGCCGGTCGGCTCATCGGCCAGCAACACGTCCGGATCGCTGACGATGGCACGCGCAATGGCGACGCGCTGCTCCTGACCACCCGACAGTTCGCGCGGCAGGTGTTTGGCGCGATCCTGCAGGCCGACAATCTCAAGCGCAGTGCTGGCGCGCCGGCTGCGTTCTTTACCCGACATCTTTTTGAGCAGCAGCGGCAGCTCGACATTGCGCTGCGCGGTCAGCACCGGCATTAAATTGTAGAACTGGAAGATAAAACCGACGTTGCTCGAGCGCCAGCGCGCAAGCTGGCGCGAATTGAGCTCGTCAATGCGCTGACCGCTGACCGTAATCTGCCCGGCAGTCGGATGATCAAGCCCGCCGATCAGATTGAGTTGCGTGGTTTTGCCCGAACCGGACGGACCCATCAACGCGCAAAACTCACCTTGAGTGATTTGCAGATCCAGTTCGTGCAACACTTCGACGCTTTCACGACCCTTGCGGAACGTCTTGGTTACACCCTGAACATTGATAATGTTCGCTTTCGACTGGGTTGGCTGTTGCGCTGCATCGTTCATTTTCGTTTCTCCACTACAATTTAGTCATTTACCACACGTACCGCATCGCCATCGGTCAAATCCAGATCGCGCACGTTGGCAACCACTTGTTCATTAGCCGCTACGCCCGCCACGATCAACAATAGCGAACCGCGCGTGCCGCCGGTTCGAATGGCGCGTCGTTCGACCACATCCTCATCTATAACGAAGATAAATTGATTGCCGTTCTGTTCAAACAGCGCATGAGCCGGTATGGCCGGCACACTTGAGCGGCTTGCGGTGACCGGATCGGGCGCAGGTGAGCCGGTTTCCAGAAAACGCACGCGGATGCCCATATCGGGCAGAATCCTGGCATCCAGTTGGTCAAAACCGATGCGTACACGCACGGTCGCTTTCTGACGATCGGCCGCCGGGACCACGGTGGTTACGGCGGCCGGAATCTCCCAATCAGGATAGGCATCAAGTATCGCGACTACGCCCTGGGTCGGCGAAACACGATCGATAAAACTCTCGTTCACATCCACTTCAATTTCGAGCGAATCCATATCGACAATCGTGGCGATGCCGGTGCGGGTAAAGCCGCCGCCGGCCGATACGGGCGAGACCATTTCACCGACCTGTGCCGCCCGAGCGATGACCACACCCGCAAACGGCGCGCGCACGGTTAATTCGTCCAGCAACTGTTGCTGCAACTGAACTTCGCGATGACCGACTTCGACCTGCTGTCGAGCGCTGTCAAGCTGCGCGGTGAGGCTGTTGAACGCGGTTTCGGCCTGATCGAGATCGGCCTGGCTGACCAGCTCACGTTCATGCAGACTTTGCAGGCGATTGAGGGTACGGCCGGCATCATTGAGCCGAACTTCAATTTCGCGCACGCTGCGCTCGCCAGCGGTCAATCGCGCCTGAGCCAACTCCAGCCGAGCACGCTCGGTCGCATCATCCAGCCGCGCCAGCACCTGACCTGCCTCGACCACCATGCCTTCTTCGACCAGCACCTCGGTCAACTTGCCGGTTACCTCGGCTGCCACCGTAGCCTGGCGTCGTGCCACAACAAAGCCCGATGCATCGAGTACCGAAGCGACAGGCGCGCTGCTGCCCGTTTCAATCATTTCCGGCGAAACCACCGAGACTTCGATTGCGCTTGCGCTATTTAGCCAAAACCAGACTGCGGCTACAACAAGGGCCACTGTAAACAAGCCAAGCACGGGCCAGACCCAGCGCGTAGTCGGCGCCTCACGCACCGCATCGTCGATACGCAGTCGATCAATCAGATTATCGTTATCACTCATGCAAAAGGGCTTGTTCTGAAACGCGTAGTATCGCGGGATATGGGCTCACTATAAACCTAAGTGTTCATCTCAGCCAGTGACAAATGTCATCAGGGCAGTGTGTCTGACAGTGCCGAAACGAGGTGAATACTCACTATAAACGTTGGCGACCTGCAGAAGGTTCCATCGGATGATGACAATCAGACCATACGAGTCTGATGCGAGATAAGCAACAGCGTGTGCAGCAAATCATAACAGTGCGCACGCTGATCGGTAGAAGGGATTTTCAGGATCCGATGATATCGATTGTATCGATGCCACAGGCATCATGACAGGTGATCAGAGCCTTCTCGCCCTTGCATTAACCGCGTACACCGTGACAAATGTCATTACCCGTTGATTACGGATGTCACTGTTGGGCGCATCGCGCTTTCACTATTCTTCTTGTCACGCTCGTAACGAATCGAACGGATGCAAACCGCTACGCTGATGTTGCTGCCCATACTGCTTTCCGTCATGCCGGTACAGGCAGAGATCGACCGCTGGAGCAGTCTGCGCAGCGATATCCAGTCTTCGGTACTGTCGGCGGATGCCGAGCGACTCCATGCACTCAGCCTGCGACTGGAGCAATGGACCGCCGATGACGCCGTCTGGGCAAACTACTGGCAAGCCTATGTCGCCTATCGACTGGCTAATGTTGAGCCAGATGACGACAAGCGCAAAAACCATCTGCGCCGCTGTGTGGATGCGAGTCGGTCGGCGATTGATGCTGGCGAGATGTCCGGCGAAGCGCGTGCCCTGCAGGCCTCATGCCTCGGCCGTCTGGCCGGCGGCGGTATGCTTTCGGGCATGCGCTACGGCAGCCGCGCCAGCGCCGCGAAAGAGGAATCGCTGATCGATGGGCCAGACAATCCGCGCGTGTTGCTGCTGGCCGGCAGCAGCGATTTCTATACGCCGGTGCAGTGGGGCGGTGATATCGACCGGGCCGAGCGACGTTTGCGGCGCGCGCTGGAACAGCTCGAAACGCCGGCGGCCGGATCATCTAAACCGTGGCAACCGCAATGGGGCCGGCAGGATGCGTACATCCATCTGGCGCAGGTGCTGCACAGACTCGATCGCACGGAAGAAGCCCTGGCGTTACTGGACCGTGCAGTTGAACAAGGCCTCGATTCGGGCTGGCTGCAAACCGTGCGCAGACGGATCAAGGCACAGTCAGCGCAGACCTGATGCGGCATCGGATTGTCGTCCGAATTGCCTGCTGGAATCGATCGGACTACATCGGCCTAGCTAAATCGACCTGTGGGTAGTGGCTCGGGGTTTACGGCCGGGTCGTGGTGAGGATTGGCAAGACCATCAACAAGACAATTGACTAGATAACCAACCAAATAATCAGCTTTCGAAACCGTCGGCAAAAATCATGATCACGGGATTGCTTTCCAGCGCGCCCAGATCGGGCAATGCACCGCGCGGATTGCCGAGCAGATCCTGCGCAGATGCGGAGGCGATATTGGCCACATCAATCGCCGGACTGCCCGAAGCAGGCAGGCCGAACATCAGCGCAAGCGTTTCAAACGCTTCGCGCACGCTGGTCGAACCGTCGGCAAAAGTCTGTCCATCCCAGACCGGCGCAATCAGCGTGGCCGGATTCGGCAGCAACGGGTCGCCGACCCGCGCATTCGCATCATCACTGAATCGCAGCGCCTGACCGTTGTCTTCGGGAATCGGATTATCGCCATTGAAAAACAGGTTGTTATCCAGAACGACCGAGGCCGTCTGGCCGGCAGGTGAGTCGAATAGATCAACGCCGGAAAACGCTTCGCTGCCCATCGTACCGGTCGGGTCGGCGTAGATATTGTTGGTAAACGACAGATTTTCGTTCGCAGGGTTGGCCGGAGCCGCCAGCAGGCGTCCGGCAAAGCTTCGCGACGGCATATCGCCGACCAGCGTATTGTTGCGAAAGACCACATCGCGCGAGCCCTGCACCGTAAACGGCGTACGCATCAATGCATCGGAATTGCCGAGCATCAGATTGTTCTCGACCAGCACATCGATCGCTTCGAAGCTGGCCGTGCCATCCTCGCCCAACCTGAGAAAACTCTGGCCCGAGCTGCCGTACCAGTTCAGAAATACGTTGCGGCGGACAATGACCTGCTGCGTGCCCAGCACGGTATCGTCCGAACCGTTGCTGTCCTTGATCACGATAAAGGAACTGGTATTGGGCCGTTCCGGCGTGTTCAGAAAAATATTGTCCTGCACGGTCACGCCGATCACGCTGTTGATATCGATATGTTCATCCGAGCCGAACTGGTTGAAGAACAGATTGCCTTCAATCAACACATCCTCGGCCCCGTTGTTGACCTTGAGCAGATCGTTATTGGTGCTGGAATGAATGATGTTGTTGCGAAACACCAGGCCTGAGACCACCGGGTCGGTACCGCCATTACTGCCGTTGAAGCTGCCGAGCAAATCCTGCACCTGCACGACCAGCCCGACGGTGTTGTCCGGTGCATGCGAAATATCGAAACCTTCGATCACAATGTTCTGCGCGGTAAACGCAATCAATGCGGCGCCGGCATTGTGTCGCAGCCTCGCTGCATACGGCACTTCCGAGCGTACCGTGACCGGCTGAACAAACTGCTGACGCAGATTCTGCCGCCCGTTGTAGGTGCCGGGCCGGACCAGAATCAGATCGCCACCGGCGGCATTGTCCACGGCATGGGTAATCGTGGCCCAGGGATTGGCCGAACTGCCATCACCGGTCGTATCGCTGCCGTCGGTGGCGACATACAGCTGCGCCATCCCGGAAGAATGGAAAGCAACGATCAGCAGTAACAAGACCCAGCTTGATCTATTCATCGGTAGCGAGCGTGCCGAATGATGGCTTCGCGTGCATGCCATGCCTTTCTACGCTTGAACCTGCGAATCAGGATGCGCGTGCTGTTAGGCAATTTCTTGGCTTTTGTCGGACCGTTTATCCGGCCCAATCCTACCCAGCGTCCTGAAGGCGGAACGCGGCCGGTAATGCCGCGCGACCAATGGAGAATACCGCGGACAAACGGCATGGTTATTTCTTCCGGATTTGATCCAATATGCCGTCGAGCTCGTCCAGGCTCGTATAACGGATGGTCAGGCTGCCTTTACCGCTGGCGCTATGTTTGACCGAGACCGGTGCGCATAGCTGTTCGCTCAGCTCCCGCTCCAATCGTTCGATGTCGGGATTGTTA
>JBCCHH010000009.1:0-12493 GCA_039028855.1 Pseudomonadota bacterium
ACCAGTACAACAGAGTGTTCCTGCAGGTTGTGTCCTTCACCACCGATGTAGGAAGCCACCTCATATCCGGTGGTCAGTCGTACACGGGCTACCTTGCGAAGCGCTGAATTCGGCTTCTTGGGCGTCGTGGTATAAACACGGGTACACACACCGCGTTTTTGCGGTGAAGCTTCCAGTGCCGGCACGTTCGATTTATACTGCTTCGGACGGCGCGGCTTTCTAACCAACTGGTTAATAGTTGACATAATTTTCCAAACCTGTAGAAAACAAACGACAGACCGAACAATTCCGGTCTGCCGAAGAACGGGAATGTTAGTAGGTTCGGGGGCTTATGTCAACCGTGTTGCAGCTTTTTGGACCGGATTTGGCGGTGTTTGGAGAATTTCTGGCAAAGCGGCTGCCACCGGACGCGGAATTGCGTCCAAAAGCAGGTTTGCGTTAGCATCGTCCCGGTGCATATTCTGGCTCAGCTTCTGCCGCCAGCCACGTGCGCCGGGTTGGCCATGAAACAGACCCAGCATGTGCCGTCCGACCTGCTGCAGCCGACCACCACGGGCGATATGCTCATTCACATAATCAACCATCGCTTCAACCACCTGTTCACGGCAAACCGGCGCTGTCCCCGGCGCAAGCTCGTCCTGCAGCTCGGCCAGCAGCCAGGGCGTTTGATAGGCCGCGCGGCCCAACATCACGCCGTCGAAGTCATTCAGATGCGCCAGCGCATCGGCTTTGATGGTGATCCCACCGTTCAAAATAATGCGCAGCTGTGGAAAGCGCGATTTCAGACGCAGCACGCGCGCATAATCCAGCGGCGGCACCTCGCGATTCTGCTTCGGGCTGAGTCCACTCAACCAGGCCTTACGCGCATGCACGATTACCGTATTAATGCCGCTTGCGGCCACGATTTCGACAAAAAGATGCAGGAATTCTTCGCTGTCGTGCTCATCCACGCCAATGCGTGTTTTGATCGTAACCGGCACATCAACCGCTTCACGCATCGCAGCCAAGCAATCGCGCACCCGCTCCGGTTCCCGCATCAAACAGGCGCCGAAGCGGCCCTTCTGCACCCGATCCGACGGGCAGCCGACGTTCAGATTGATTTCGTCATAGCCGAAATCGGCACCGATGCGCGCCGCCTGGGCCAGATCTTCCGACTCACTGCCGCCGAGCTGCAGCGCGACCGGCGATTCGCGTTCGTCAAAACCCAGCAAATGCTGGCGATCACCATGAATGACCGCGCCGGTCGTGACCATCTCCGTATATAACCAGGCCGAGGGCGCGAGCAGCCGATGAAAAAACCGGCAGTGACGATCCGTCCAGTCCATCATTGGCGCGACGCAGAATTGATTTGGTTTAACAGGCATTAGCTAATGATACCGTGCGGTAAGGCACAGACCACGCAATCTCAAAAAAATGATCAGTTACCAGGTGCTTGTGCAGAACTTAAAAGACGCGCCGCATTTTCACCGCGAAGCTGCATTGACATACAACGCACGCCACCGCCCATGGCGCAGATCATGCCTGATTGCACCGGCACGATTTCCTTTTCAGTCCATTGTCTGAGGCTGGCGATGGCTTTCCCATCCTGGGGAATGCCAAACTGAGGCAGGTAGATGCGATTGGGTGTAACCAGCATATTGGTGTACAGGCCGCAGGCCGAGCCGAATTTTTCGTCATAGATCCGGCTGCCGTCATACGGCGCGACCAGTTCATGAATCTGCACATCCGGCAGACCCGCCAGCAGATCGGTGCGCAGCTCAGCCACATAATCCGGATCATCGGTATAGGCATTGACAAGCAATACGCCGGGCTCGATAAACGCAGCCACGCCATCGGCATGCTCAAGCCCGCCCTGCTCGTCCGATTCGATGAATGCCAAGTGTTCGATCTCAGCCAGATCGAACAGAAGCTCACGCGCTTCGGTTTCATTCAACTCGTTATCACGCAGAAATTTGCGGCTGACAACCGCGCGACCGACATCATCGTCGACGAAATTGCCGCCGTCGTTGAGCACATCGCTCGAATAAAACGCAAGCCCGGCTTCTTCGAGCAGTTCAGCCAGTGTTTCCTGTACCGCATCGGCATCACGCTGCCCGCTTCGACCGCCACTCTGCCCTTCGGCCGTGTAGCGAAACATCAGCGGCCGCTGCGGATTGACCAAACCGAAATCGCGCATCCAGATATCGTCCTGCGGCGCGATCAAAACGACATCTTCATTCAGTGCCTCGACATAATCTGCGTAACTGCCCTCATCGACCAGAATCAACACCAGATCGTCATGTGCAAGAATCTGACGGGCGAAGGCAATATGAAAATCAAAAATATCGTCGACAACCTCAGCGTAGTAGGCATCGCCGTCGCGTGGCGCAGCCAACACAATCAATTCCTGGTCCGCGCTACGCATTACCTTTCCTCCCTGTGCAGCATCACCATGGACCGGCTGGCAGACAGTAAGTACAAGCAATGATGCCAGAGCAATTGCATGCATCAAATCCACCGATTCACCAATCCAATCCATGGATCGATCAGCGCTGGCCGAGTGTTTGCGTAGATCTTCAAACCTATGACGTATCTGCCAACGGCTGACGCAGAATCGTTTTCAGCCTGGCAGGGTCTGTTCGCCGCATGTCGCTCAAATAGATTTCGTGATGCTTGCCACGCCTTGCAAACCCGTTTTCTTCAATAAACGCATGCAGTGCTTGGATGGTTGGTGCCTCATCTGCATACGGCCCGATGTACAGGCACTGCGCTGCCTGACCTTCGTCAAAGGACTCGAAACGTAGGCGCGGGAGTGCAGGCAAATCCTTCTTGTTCGCAGTTACATTGCGCACCTCCTCGACCATCTCGGCCGTGATCCATTCCGGCTGCATGATCATCACGGTCCACTTCCAGATATCCTTGTTCGAAGGAGAAAAGTCGGCCATGTCATCGGTCCACCACAGTGCTTCCAGCGGCATAACACCATAGTCAAGCGCCAATGGGCTCTTCTTAACCCTGAACTTCAATGGATAGGACATTGAATAGAGCGCCTCGACCGCATCGGCAAACGCCTGGGATGTATTCGGGTTGCCCTGGCCATCCACCATCAGAAAGTTCATTGGCGCAACGTCAACGATGACAAAGCCCTGCGTTCGGGTCGTACCGTAGAGCGGCTTGAGTTTCTTCTTGAGATCGATCTTCTTCATGCCTTTCTCGCAGAATTCAGTTAGCAGATATCGTCTGGATCAGTCTACAAATCAACTCATTCAGAATGCTGATCATCGGCTCTCGATAGACGCCCGATCCAGAATCAAGTACAACTGGACACTCAAATCGCCCGACCCGGAATAGGACAGTCTACGCAGCTTTTCACTGCGCAAAGACGACAAATGCGATGTTTAGCCATTTCGGATTCCGGCAGCTTAGCCAAAACTTTTGCGAGTAAATTACCGAGAACCAGCCGTTCATCAGTGCTGAGCCCGTTCAGGGCTGCCTCCAGTGTATCAAGGCGACGGTCCATCAGTCGCTGGCGAAGCTTGCTGCCCTTTGCTGTCAGATGCAGCGCAACCGCGCGGCCATCGTCAGCCTTGCGCCGCTCGACCAGCCCATCTTCTTCCAGACGGTCGATCAAACGCACGGTGCCGGTATGGGAAAGATCCAGCACCTGACGAAGAATTTCAACGGACAGACCTGGCGCGTAGCCAAGAACGACGATGGCCGCAGCCGTTTCACCGGAGCGATCAAAGGTGTTTTTCATGCCGGATTTGATCCGGTCGGTGATTGCGAGGGCAAGCGCGCCAAGCAGATTTGTCGTGCGATCCATGTTCTCAATGTATGCATAACGCATAAAAATTTCAATGATTAGATTGAATTATGTATGCGTTATGCATATAATTGACATGAATGGATTGTTCAAAAGTCAACGATCGATAGAAAAGTCTTTCCGGCCTGTCGCCGCTCTATCGGCAAAAGCACAAAAGGAGATCAATATGCTTGACAGTCTGAAATCCAACGAGGCGGATTGGGACGCGGACAGCCCGCCCGGTCTCGAGTTCCTGTTTGAAGCGCGCGTACAACTTCACCTGCCGCCGGTGGATGTAGGACCCACACCCGACGGTAACCGCGCGATCTTTCTCGTCAAGGGTGGCACCTTCAAAGGGCCGCAGCTGCATGGTCGAGTGGTGCCGGACTCCGGCGCGGACTGGGTACGCATTCGTCCCGACGGCTCGGGCGTACTGGACGTTCGCTTCTGCCTGGAAACGCATGACCATGCCCTGCTCTATCTTCACTGGCACGGTCGGTTCTGGTCAGCGCCGGAAGATGCCGACTATGCTCTGGATCTCGAGAAACCGGACGATCCAGCAGGCGCATGGCGTTACTACTTTCGCACAGCACCGCAATTTGAAACGAGTGATCCGCGCTATGCCTGGCTCAACAACATCATCGCCGTGACCAAATCCAGAACCGGCGACGGCGGCCCCATTCATCGTGTCTTTGCCGTTACGTGAAACACTCTAACGCAACGGATTAGTTTCGGAGATTTCAATGAAGTCAGTCAGCCAGTTCGAAAAAGCCCGTGCCTTTGCGGCCCTGCATGAGAGACCGGGTCTTTTTGTCATCGCCAATGCGTTCGACGGTTGTTCGGTCCGCATACTTGAGTCGCTCGGCTATGAAGCGCTTGCTACCTCGAGCTGGGTGCAAGCCGCCTTGCTCGGCAAGCAAGACGGAAAAACCACACGACCAGAGGCGCTTGCGCACGCCGCACAGATCGTAAACGCGACGGACCTTCCGGTCTCTGCCGATCTCGAAAATGGCTTCGGAGATGCACCTGACGATGTGGCAGCAACCATTCAACAGGCCGGAGCGATCGGTCTTGTCGGTGGCTCGATCGAAGACGCGACCGGCGACCCGAAAGCACCCATCTACAACATCGACCACGCCATTCAGCGCGTGGAAGCAGCAGTAGCGGCAGCTCGCGATCTGCCGTTCAAATTCATGCTAACCGCACGCAGCGAGAACTTCGTACGCGGCATTACCGATCTCGATGACACCATCCGACGTCTTCAGACCTTCGAGGTCGCAGGCGCTGACGTGCTGATGGCACCTGGTCTGCCGAATCTCGAAGCGGTGCACCGGGTCTGCTCCAGCTTGAGGAAACCCTTCAGCTTCATGGCCGGCATACCCGGCCAGTCGTTCACCATCGCCGACCTCGCCAAGGCCGGCGTCAAGCGCGTCAGCCTTGCCACATCGCTCTACAGCTCGGCCATGACAGCAGCATTTGAAGCCGCGCGCGAGATTAAGGATCATGGCACCTTTGGATACATCGACCGAGCAACCACCGTGGACCTGAATACCTTGCTCAAGGAGTGAAGTTTTTCGTATGGCGCGTCTTTCGCTTTTCCCGACCCCGATCGGCGACTGCGGCATCGCCTGGTACGGTGATAGGGTCGTCGCAATGTCTCTGCCGGAAAAAACATCGGCTGACACGACGAATCGTCTTGCCGCGCGAACGGAGGCGATAAGAGGCGATCCACCCGCTGATATCCGTCGAGCGATTCGATTGATCACTGCGCTACTCAAAGGAGAACGACCGAATCTATCGTCAATCACCTGCGACTTCAGTAGAGTTGATCCATTCGCACAGCAAGTCTATGCCGTCACACGCGCGATTCCAGCCGGTGAAACGCTCACCTACGGAGATGTTGCCTCCAAGCTAGGCGACAAGCAGCTCGCACGAAGGGTCGGCCAGGCGCTGGGACGCAATCCTGTTCCGATTATCGTTCCGTGTCATCGCGTACTGGGTGCTAACGGTCGACTCACAGGCTTTTCAGCACCTGGCGGGATTGAGACCAAACGCAAGTTGCTTGAAATCGAGGACGCATCCATCGGTGGAACGCGGAGATTGTTCGATCACCTGCCGATAACGATGAAGCCCACCCAGTAGGTGAAGCAACCATTCAATCGCTGACGTTCACTGCCCATCTACACCTTGAATTGCTGCTCGATCATGCCGTCGATTTCGGCCTGTAACTGCCCGTATTCGCTCGAGCCTTCGGCGGCGTAGTTGAAGTTCTTGTACAGCCCGGTCAGACGGGTGAAGAAATCGCGCGCCTGGGTTTTGTCGTCAAAGGCATAGTCGCGCTGGATGGTTTTGTACAGGCGCTCGAACGATAATTTCTGCCGTTCGAGCGAGGCCGAGGCGTCGACCGGGTCAAACGCATCCTGCTGCAGATAGACCATATCGACCAGCAGCGCCTTCTGCTGAATGACAAAGTCATCGAGCGTGACGCCCTCCTCGCCCGTGACCTGCATCATCTGTAACACGCTGTCGCCGCGCTCGAGTAGATCCTGCATTTCCTTGACGCGTTTCGTCCAGCCCGCGCCCATATGTTCGTCGTACCAGGGCGTGAGCTGCTCGAGATAGCGCGACCACGACATCAGCGGGTCGACCGCGGGATAAAAGCGTTTGTAGGCGCGGTCGGCCGAAAGCCCAAGAAAACATTTGACGGTCGACAGCGTCGATTGTGTAACCGGCTCGTCGAAGTTACCGCCGGCTGGCGATACCGTACCAATGATCGTCAAACTGCCGACCGAGCCGTCGTTGGTTTCGATCACGCCAGCGCGTTCATACACGCCTTTGATCGACGATTCGAGATAGGCCGGAAAGCCCTCCTCACCCGGAATTTCCTCAAGTCTTCCCGAGGTTTCGCGCATGGCCTGGGCCCAGCGTGAGGTAGAATCGGCAATCAGCAGTACGTGCCGGCCCATCTGACGGTAGTACTCGCCGAGCGTAATGCCGGTGTAGATCGAGGCCTCACGCGCGGCCACGGGCATGGACGAGGTGTTGCAGATGATGATGGTGCGATCCATCAGCGTCGCACCCGTGGCTGGATCGGTCATCTTCGGGAATTCGTTGATCGTCTCGACCACCTCACCGGCACGCTCGCCGCAGGCCACGACGATTACGACATCGACCGACGCGTGGCGCGAGATCAGATTCTGCAGCACGGTCTTGCCGGCGCCGAACGGCCCTGGGATGCAGGCCGTACCGCCTCGGGCGATTGGGAAAAACGTGTCGATCAGGCGCTGGGTCGTGACGACGGGTTGATCGGGATACTGTCGTCTTGAGGCGCGTTTTTTCAGCAGACCTTCGCTCAGAGCGCGACGCACGGGCCATTTCTGTTTCAGCGTAATCGGATGTTCGTTGCCGGCCGCATCCTGCAGCCGTGCGACGCGCTCATGCACATGGAACGCGCCTTCCTGAATCCAGTCGACGCTGAGCAAACCGCTCAGATCGAACGGCACCATGATTTTGTGCTCGAAGCGACCCTCCTGCACCGTGCCGAGCACATCGCCGGCTCTGACCTGGGTACCGGTCTTGACGCTCGGCACAAATGACCATTTCTGGCCCTGATCCAATGGCGAGGAATCCGCCCCACGCGGCAAAAACGAGCCGAACTCGACCGCCAGTTTCGGCAGCGGCGCCTGCAGCCCGTCATACACCTGGCCGAGCAAGCCCGGCCCAAGCTCAACTGAGAGCAGTGCATGGGTCTGCTCAACCAGATCACCCACGGCCACGCCGCGCGTGCTTTCATACACCTGCGCATCGGCCGTGCGGCCACGCACGCGCAGCACCTCCGCTTTCAGGCGCGCATGGCGCCCATCGGCCTCAGGTCGCGATGGCCGAATGTAGACCACTTCATTCTTGACCAAACGGCCGGCCGCGCCCTCGGTTAATTCAAACTCGACCAGATCGTCCTGCACGGCGACCACGCGTGCGATGGCCGACTCATCCGCTTGCACCGGATCGTTGCGTTCAACTTCGGAAGTTTGCGTCATGAGATGCGTCTCTTGTCATTCATTGCGTGAATAATCAGGTCTCGAAACTGAGCGATGAAAACGCGCCCAGGCCCGTTTCGGTCAACTCGTCGAAGCGTCGCGATGCGCCATCCGCATTCTGTCGCGCCCAGCGATCGACGATGTTCCACTTCAGCACGTAGATGACCACGGCTTCGAAATCAAACAAATGCAGTCCGCCGCGACGTTCCAGGTCGCGATAGGCTTCTTCGAGAATGATGCGCTCCAGCGCCAGTGCATCGCCCTGACGAATCAAGCGGTCGGCCTCGGCCAGCCACGGATAGCGTCGACTGAGCCCAAAATCTGGGGCACTCCAGTTGTGCGTAATGCGAGCCAGTTCGCCGCCATAGCCCCAAACGCGACTCGTCGGCGGCACAGCGCGTCCGGCCGCACGCATGCGCAAGGCTGCAATCAGCGTGCGCAGCTCGAGTCGACTCTTGACAATATTGCACAGCGTCTCACTTTCGAGCTCGTTCAGCGCCTGGCGCGTGCGGGCGATGACTTCTTCATCGCGGGTGTGCATGCGCAGCCGGCCCCAATCCAGCACCTGCTCAACCAATTTCAGGCTTTGCGCATGCTCGGGCGTCAACACACGCAGACGCTGTTCGAGCTTGAAGCGCGACATCGGCGTTTGCTTTAGCACGAACAGCGGGCCAGGCCGCGGCAGGCTCGCGATCAGCATCACGTATTCGTTATTGCCGCCGAGGTCGACCATGGTCAACGTCTTACCATCAGTAATCCACCAGCATCACTTCACTACGCCTTCGAGTATCGCGCGGAAGCGCGGCTGCAGATGCTGCAACAACAGCGAAGCGACGGCCTGATCGGACAAATCCAGCACCACGTCCTGATCGCGCACCTTGACATGCACACCGGCTTCGATCGCATCCGAGCCCTCAAACGTTACGCCTTCGCGTAACAGATCGCCGGTCAGGCCGCGCACCAGATCGGCGAGTTGACCGCTTTCAAGTTCTTTCGGATTTTCGCGCAACTCTTCAAGTCCGATTGCATGTTCGGGCAGCAGCATTACCACATCGTTACCGTTGTCCACACGCGCTTCGGCGCGCGCCTTGCCGGCAATTTCCAGAATCAGTCGGCGCAGTAGCGACGAATCGTTCAACTCGGCTGAAACCAGACGCTGAACATCGTCGGCAAACTGATGATTCAGCGTCGATTTCATCTCAAGCACCGCATCGCGCATCGAGGTGCGCAAGGCTTCCTGACCAGCCGCCAGATCGGCCGCAGCCTGCTTGCGCGCGCTTTCAACGCGCTGGCGCGCATCGGCCTCGGCCGCTTCGATAATGGCATGCGCCTGCTGACGCGCATCGGCCAATAATTGATCGGCCTGCTCGCGCCCGGCCGCTACGCCCTCATCGCGCAAGCGCGTGATCAGCGCATCGACCCCACTCGACGCCGGTGTCGCCTCCGCAGTACGCTCGACCATCACACCACCCCCGGCAGGCCAGCACTGATGACCAGCGCGAACACAAAGGCAAACACGGCAAAGCCTTCAATAATGGCGGCCGGCGCCAGCGAAAGGCCGAAAATCTCGGGCTTTTCCTTCGAAGCATTGATCGACGAAGCACAAGCCCGGCCCTGAGCGATGCCGCTGTAGATAAACGCCAGCCCGGCGAACAGACCAATCGCGAACAGACCACCGGCATTGCTTAGCGTCACTTCGCGATTGAGGGTAAACATCACCACGATGCCGTAGATCACAAACGTTGAAGGAAACGCGGAGATGCCGATGTAGCGACCGTGGCCGCTTTCGGTTTCGAGCATCGCGCCAATACTGGCCTGGCCGGCGATCATACAGCCCAGCGCACTGCCGATCGCGCCCAGCGCCATCGGTGAATAAATGCCGATCCAGCCTAAAGCAATAACAAACTCTTCCATTAACGCACCTCCTTACGCGCAAATTTACGAAAAGCCGTACCCTCTTCGGGCAGACCCCATTTATAAAACTCGATGTAGTTCAGCCGCAGCCCATGCACCACGCCGCTCATGAGCGCCAGCGCCAGATTGAGCACGTGCCCGACCAGAATAATTAGCGCCGCGACCAGTAAGCCCGGCCCCGAAATGGCCTCATAGGCATCGCGCGCCAGGCCGTTGAAAGTAATCGCCAGTGAAGCACTGGCCAGACCCAGCGCAAACAGCCGCATGTAGCTGAGCACGTCACCAAACAGATTCATGAGTTTGGTCAGGCTGAAGATACCCTCAAACAGCCGCCAGATATGATCGCGACCACGCTGAACTTTTCTGCGACTGGTAAACAGCACGACCATCAGCAGGCCGAGTCCGCCCAACACCATGGCCGCAGTTTGCAGCGCCGCATGAGCCGCCGCCAGCCACCAGACCAAACCGGCGATCACGATCAGCGCCCAGCCCATGTTCGACCAAGCATCGAGCTGGCCGCGACGGCTCCAAGCCATCATCAGATTGGCCAGCGTCACGTGCACTACGCCGAGCGTGATCGAGATTCTCATCATCGTGTCAAAATCATCGACGTTGAGCAGATGAATCCGCCCAAGCCATGAATCGGGCGCAGGCGTCAAACCGAAATAGCTGCCGACCAATGCGCCATAGCCAATCGTCGCGCCGGATAATGCCAAGCCCAAACCGCGATACGCACGCAGCTTGACGGTCGTGCCCATGCGTCGCCACAACAGCAGCAGCCCGGCCAGCATCAGCAGGCCATAGCCGGCGTCGGACAGAATCATGGCGAAGAACACGCAGAACGAAACGACTAAAACTCGACTAGGATCCCAACTGCGGTAGGCCGGCACCTGATAGAACACGGCCAGATCAGCCCCGGCGGCGCGCTGGTCGGGCTGATCGATCAGCGTCGGCGGCTCTTCATCGGGCTTGGGATCTTCAATTACGCAGGCCAACTGATTCTGGTCAACCAGGGTTTGCAGTTGCTCGAGCGATTTTTCCGGCACCCAGCCCTGCACGGCAACAATCGCATCGTCGTCCAGGGTTTGCTGCTGTGCGCGGCGTAACGAGGCCTGGTTTTCGGCGTCGGCCAGATTCACGCTGAGCAGATAGATGTAACGGGTCAGCGACCAGCGCTCGGCCTGCAGATCTTCGAGTTCGAGCTCGGCAATGTTCAGTTCATCGCGCAGCTCATGCAGCGATTTGGCGCCGACATGCGTGCGCGGCACGGGCAGAATGTCGCGATCCGGCTCCTCGGCTGAAATCAGCACCGCGTGCGTAACGCGATGATCGCGGTGCATGATCTGCCAAGGCAAATCGAGCGACTGCAGCGCCTTGGCCTGATGCGAAGGCAGGGTGTAGAACCAAAGCCGTTGCCCGTCCAGATGCTGCAGGGGCGGAAATTCAATCGCGCCCCAGGGCTCGACCGCCTGGATGCGATCAGCCAGAAAGTCACGCCGATCTTCGGCATCGCGCAAGTGCTGTTTCAGACCATTGACCTGGGCGATCACGCCTTTCAGATCGAAACCATTCGGCTCGCGCACCTGACGACGCTTCTGCGGCGCATCGTTGAGAAAGCGCAGCGCCTTGCGCGCGCCTTCGGCCCGCCCGCTGGCCACGGCCTCGACTTCGGCCGGCGCCGGCACCAGCGGCAGAATATGCATACAGCCGAGTGCTTGTAATTGCTTGAGCAGTTCGCGTTTCTCGGCCAGCAAGCCGCAGATCGAAACTTTCTTGAGTCGGGCGATGCTCATGCCAGCGCCCGCTCGGCATGCTTGCGCTTGGCGATTTTCGAGCGCACCACCGCCGCCATTTCATTGTCGGACAGATAAATCCGGATGCGCTTGATGTTGTCTTGCGTCTTCGGGATCAGCACTTTCTCAAACAGATTCACGCGCTGGGTAATCGTATCGACCGCTTCGCTCAGCAACTGCTCGCGCTGCTGTTCGACCTGCAGCCGAATCCTGAGCTCAAGCATGGCGCGCAACCGAATCACGACCGAATCAACCCAGTGCGGCTTGGCCAGCAGACTGTAACCATTGACCTTGACGTCGATACGTTCCAGCTTAGGCAGGCGCGTGCCGACCTTGTTTTCATACACAATCTCAGTCCGCTCGACCTGGACCAGATCGGTCAAACCGACATCGTGGTTGCCCAGCATCGGCAATTCGCGCCCGACGTGGCCGCGCAGCTCGGCAATTTCAGCGCGCGTCTGCTGCACGGTTTTTCGCGCCTTGGCCCGTTCGGCCATGAGCTGCTGGCGCTTCAGATCCAGCGCCGGTAGAAAGCGCTGATAGGTGCGCAGTCGCGCCGACTGCTCAGCCAGTGACGATTTATTAAGCTGCAGCCGCGCCATCTTCTCTGTCTTTTGAGTTGGACTTTGATCGGCTTTGCGCTTTTCCTTCGTGCGGGAAATAGCGATCGACCAGCGTCTGCTTCATGAGTAATTGTTCGGATTTAAAGCACTCGGCCAGCGTCGCCCAGGCCAGATCGAGCGCCTCCTCCAGCGGCATCGATACGTTGATATCCATGAATCGCTCGCGGAACAAACGGCCGAACTTGAGCAACTGATGATCAAAATCGGACAAATCAAACGCCATCGCCTGCTTCTGCTCGGCATCGCGCGCGCCGGAATAGAACCGCACCATGGTGTTCATAATCTGACCGTGATCGTCGCGCGTGACCTTGCCAATGACATTCTGCTTGAGCCGGGACAGCGAAC
>JBCCHH010000010.1:0-12412 GCA_039028855.1 Pseudomonadota bacterium
CTGATTCGCAGCTACTGGCCGGTGACCGATGTCGCGGCCGGCAGCGAGCAGATGATTCAGCTACACACGAGTGGAGTTGTGGCGATCGATTTCCGATACCGTGATGCAGTTGGCCAATGGCACCCGCGCTGGCCCGTGGACGGAACAAACGAGCGCCTGCCCAGCGCGATTGAATATCGGCTGCAAAGTCGATCCTTCGGTGAAATCCGCAGGCTGCTAGTGTTATGACAGCCATGCATTTCAATCGCCTGCCAGCCACTACGCAAACAGGAGCGGCGCTGCTGATCGCGCTGCTGGCCGTCGCCTTGGCCAGCCTGCTTGCGATGAGCATGGTCGAGCACGCTCAGCGCGACCTCGCCCGAACCGAAGCGCTGGTCAATGCCGAGCGCGCCTGGCAATACGCCAGCGGCATGCATGGCCTGGCGCTGGACTGGATCGAACAGGCCGAACGTGCCGAGGCGGAAGGTGCAAATGGTTTGATAGAACGTGCGCTCGACGGTCGATGGAGCACGCCGTTGCCGATTCCGGGCGGCAGCGTAACGGGGCGCGTATTCGATATCAGCGGTCGCTTCAATCTCAACGCTCTGGCCAGCCCGGTAGTTGAAGATGCAGTGGCTGCACGCCTGGCGCTTGAGCGTTTGTTCGAGAGTCTGAATCTGGATCGTAATCTGGCCGAAGAAATTACCGGTTGGATCGGCAACGGTGGCAGCACCAGCTACAGCCAGGCCCAACCGCCCTATCTTCGTGCCGGTTTGCCGTTGCTGCACATCAGCGAGCTGAACTGGCTGCAGCGCTACAACTCAAACACCCGCCAGCGTTTGCTGCCGCTGGTCAGCGCATTGCCGGCCGCGCAACATCGCGTCAACATCAATCGGGTATCTCCCGAAGTGCTAGCCGCCTGGATTGACGGCCTCACGCTGGAACAGGCCGAGCGCGTGCTTTCATCCGGGCCGTTCGATACGCTCGCCGACGCCTTACAGCAGCCCGAGCTGGCTGGCCTGAACAGTAACGACTTCAGCCGCCGCTTCAGCGTTAGCAGCTACTGGTTTCTGGCTCAGGCTCGAGTGACATTGAATAATCAGCCGCATGACTTTTTTCGACTGATCAGTCGCACCGGGGCAAGGTATGATTTCCGCTACGTCAGCGTCGGCACACAAGAGCCGATGCTGGAAACTTATTTGGACCCCTGATAAACGTTCATGGCAAAACCCTCCGACTGGAACTGCATTCATCTAAGCGCCGGCCAACCGCCGATGCCGCTTATGCATGGATACATTGATTCCGGTGGACGTTTCAGGCCTGACGAAGCCAGTGAAAAAGCCCCGCTGGTCGCACTGATTCCGGCCGACCGCTGCAACGTCATCTCGGTCGATCTACCCGAACTCAGTGGGCGCAAGCTCGAACAGGCCTTGCGCTGGGCGGCCGAAGATGTGATTGCCGGGCCGGTCGAAGATCAGCATGTTGCAGCGATTCAGCGCGAAGCCGACGGCCGCCTGCGCTGCATCGTTTGTTCGAACAAAGACATGCAGCAGTGGCTCGACGCACTGCCCGGCCGACCGCATCGGATCGTGCCCGACGCCGCCTGTCTGCCGTGGCAGCGTGGGCAGATCAGCCTGATGCGCCAGCAACAGCACTGGTTGGTGCGCTGGTCGGAAACCGGCTTCGATCGTGTCGAACCCGAAGTGCTTGAGCTGATGCTACCTGAGCTGCTCGAAAACAGTACGGCTTCGAACCGGCTGGTTTGCTATCAGACTGCACGCGATGATACTGTGCCGGATGGCTTGAACGGCTCAGAAGTACGCCGCGTATCGCTTGATGAGACGCCGCTTGCACTGCTGGCTGTTGATGCGGTCGATTCGCCCGTGAATCTGATGCAGGGTGAATATTCAGCCATCGAGCCCGGCAGTCAAAACAAGCGCTGGCGTTTAACCGCCCTGTTGGCTGCGGCCATTGCCGTGCTGTTGATCGTCTACAGCGTGAGTGAGAGCTGGCTGCTTGAGCGTAAATCCGAGCAGTTGGATCGGCAAATCACACAGCAGTTTCAGCAGGTTTTTCCTGAGGTCACCCGCGTGCAGCGGCCGCGTGCCCAGGCCGAACAGGCGATGGCGTTACTGGCTGGTGGCGGCAGCGATACCTTTGTCGGCATAAACAGTCGCATCAGCGAGGTGCTAACGGGCGCCAGCGGTATTCAGGTCGAGGCTTTGAACTATGTCCAAGACCAGATCAGTCTTTCGTTAACCGTAGCCGGCACCGATGATCTGGAAGCGCTGCAGCAACAGCTTCACAGCATCGGTTTGGTGGTGGTTGTCGAGCAGCTCCAGGTGCAGCCGGAAGGTTCTCAGGCCCGCCTCAGCATCCGGCCGGGTGAATCCTGATGCGCGCCCGCTGGCAGCAACTACAAAGCCGCGAGCGCAGCTTGATTCTGCTGGCTGCAGCGCTGATCGCCATGGTGCTGTTCTGGACGCTGTTTTGGGAGCCGCTGCAGCAGTCGCGTGAGGACGCGCGCGCGCGCATCGCTGAACAGCAGTCGCTGCTGCTGTGGCTTGAATCGATTGCGCCTGAGGTTCAGCGATTGCGCGCATCGCAAAGCAATCGTTCCGTTGCAGGCAACCGTTCGCCGATCAGCCTGATCGACCAAACGGCGCGCGCTGCCGGGCTGGCGGGCGCACTTCAGCGCATCGAGCCGGCCGCCGGCAACCAGGTGCGCGTTGTGTTTGAGCAGGTTGAGTTTGCGGCATTAATGCAGTGGCTAAGCGGCTTATTGGCCGAGCAGCCGTTTGCCGTTGAGCAGTTCAATGCGCAGCGTGGGCTTAGCCGTGGCCGGGTCGATGTGGTTCTGGTATTGGCTACGGGTCGTGCCTGATGCTTGATGTAATCAATAAATTTTAGGCTGCCTAATCGACCGCTAATTTCGCACATTTATCCTGCAACTCAAACCGAAGCAATAAAACACAGTGCGACAGATACGGATTTACACGCCGCAGCCGCTCGAAAACGAGGCAGAAATTCTGCTCGATGCCCGCGCAGAAAAGCATCTCATCCAGGTACTCAGAAAACGCTCAGGCGATGCTGTGACTCTGTTCAACGGCAATGGCTGGAATGCCCATGGCGTCATCATCAAGGCCGGAGCGCGAGCGGACTGTTTGGTCAAAATCAATCGCACCGAGCCCTCATCAACCGAGTCGCCGCTCAAGTTAGGCTTGATTCAGGCGGTAGCCAAAGGCGACAAGATGGACTGGTTGGTGCAGAAAGCGATTGAACTTGGTGTGGCCGAAATACGGCCGGTCTGGACCGAGCGCACCGAAGTGCGGCTCAATGAGCAACGTGCGGCCAAGCGTCAGGCACGCTGGCAGGAGATTGCGATCAGTGCGTGTGAGCAAAGCCTGCGTTCGATGCTGCCGACCGTGCATGGGCCGGTGGCATTGACAACGCTCGAGGCGTCGCATCTTCGGGGTGTTTTCCTGCATCCGCAAGCAAGCGGTACGCTGGCGGATTGGAAGCTGCCGACGAACCGGCTCATGCAGATTGCGATTGGCCCGGAAGGTGGCTTTTCGGATTACGAGTTAGATTGGCTGGGCTCCAGCGGAATGATCGGTTTGCGCATAGGCCCGCGTGTACTTAGAACCGAAACGGCAGGGCCCGCTGCACTTGCGGCACTTCAGGCGTTGCATGGTGACTGGCGCTAGGACATCTCTGAATACGTCTGCGTGGAGCGAAACCCTTATGGCATGGGGCTATGCAAAGTCTCCGGCCGCTTGCCATGACAATCGGTGCTTGTTTATTTGGAATAACCAAACCACACTCGCCCAAGCCATGCTGGATCCTCCCGCGATGGTTACAACAAGCGTGTCGTCGCGCCCACGCAGACGTATTCAGAGGTTCCCTGGGCCTTAACCGGCCAGTGGCAATGTGCCAAACATGGCGTGGGCAACCAGTTGGCCGAGGCGGTGCAGATCGGGAATGGCCGCTTGTTGGTCACCAACACGTACTTCGCCGGCAACGGCAATATGCTGTGCGCTGTCAGGAATTTCAGTCATCAGCGCTTCGGTGATGGTGACGAGTCGCGGGAAGCCCTGGGCCAGTAGGCCAATATACGGCAGTCGTTCATTTTCGATCAGGCATTTGCTGATACAGATTTTGCCATCATCAATGGATTCCGAGGCTGCTTGTTCGGTCAGAACCGGAAATGAAATCACCGGCACCTGCCAGCCCTGCCAGATAACGTTGCCGAGTAACCATGCCGGGCTGTCGTCACTGCGCTCGGGCGCGCTGTAGGCAACGATCTCGGCAATATTGGCGTTAGGCAGCAGCAGGTTGCCTTGAGTGACGGGAATCAGAATGCTGCGGATTTCAGTTTCAGTCAAAGAACGGGTCATGGCCGTTAGTCCTGTTCGTCCGGTTGAGCCAAGCCCAGCATGTCGAACACGTTGTGTACCAGGTTAGCTTCCTGATACGGTTTGATCATATAGCGCTCGACGCCGAGCGATTTGGCGTGCTCGCGGTGTTTGTCGCCGGAGCGAGACGTAATCATCATGATGGGTAATTCGGTCAGGCGTGCGTCGTCGCGTACGTGTTCTGCGACTTCAAAGCCATCCATACGCGGCATTTCGATATCCAGCAGCATCAAATCCGGTACCCGCTCGAACAACAGATCAACCGCTTCAACGCCATCGCGTGCGGTAATCACTTCCAGCCCGTGATGCTCGAGGATGCGTGAGGTGACGCGACGCATGGTGATTGAATCGTCCACCACCATGACCAGCGGCGTGCGCTTGGCCTCATCCTGGCTTGGTGCCGCCTCGGCGGTTTCGGCAACCCCTGGCAGGCGTTGCTGCTCCAGTGCGCGTTCAATTAACGGTGCGATATCCAGAATGATGACAACCTGGCCATCGCCCATGATGGTGCCGGCCAGCACGCCGGGTATCGCACGGATTTGTGGGCCGACGGGTTTAAGCACAATCTCGCGATGGCCTTGGATTTCGGCCACGCGAATCGCTGCGCGCTGATCGCCGGTAGCGATCATGAGCAGTGAAAAATTACCGTCTTCTATTTCGGCCGGTGGTAGATCGAGCTGTGGCTCCAGCTCCAGTAGAGGGTAGTCCTCGCCGCCATATTGATAGCGGCGTTCGCCGTTCAGCGCGTCGTGCCACTCCTGTGGTCGGATGCGTGCCACGCCGCGTACGGCTTGAAGCGGGATTGCAAACGTGCGCTCGCCGGCCATCACGAAAATGGCCTGCATTACGGCCAGGCTCAGCGGAATACGCATTTCGAAGCGGGTGCCGTGAGCTGATTCGCTGTGAACGCTAATGCGGCCGCCGATCTGGCGGGTTTCGCTGGCAACAACTTCCATGCCGACCCCACGACCGGCCAATTCTGTAACTTCGTCGGCAGTTGAAAAGCCGGGCTGGAAAATCACCTGGGCAATGGCGTCTTCGTTATCGGCCTGAGCCTCGCTGATCAAATCCTGCTGCAGCGCGCGTGCCCGAATGCGCTCCAGATCCAGGCCGGCGCCATCGTCCGAGACGCGGATAATGAGCTCGGTCGCTTCACGCTCAACATTAATAAGAATGCGGCCGGTTTCCGGTTTGCCGGCAGCGTTTCGCTGTTGCGGGGTTTCCAGCCCGTGTGCGATGGCGTTACGCAGGATGTGCTCAATCGGCGCGGTCATGCGGTCGAGCACATTGCGATCCAGCTCGCCTTCGTTATTCAGCTCGATCTGCAGCTCGGCTCGTTTGCCGGCATCGCGTGCTGCGTTACGCACGACCCTTCGCAGGCGTGGTGCAATCGTGCCAAATGAAACCATGCGCGCCTGCATCAGGCTTTCCTGCAGCTCGGTGTTGATACGCGCCTGCTGCATGAGCAACGTTTCGGACTGACGACTGGCGTTATCCATGAGGTCGGTCAGGCTGTTCAAGTCACTGACCGATTCGGCCAGCGCGCGCGATAACTGCTGAATGGTGGAGTAGCGATCCATTTCCAGTGGATCGAATACAGAATCATCCAGTTCGCGCTCGCGTTCATGGCGCGACAGAATCTGGGTTTCGGTTTCCTGCTCCAGCTTGCGAAGCTGGCCGCGCAGCCGCACCACCGTTTGTTCGATTTCGCTGACATGGTTTCTAAAGCCGCCGATTTCCTGCTCGATGCGCGAACGGAAGATACTGACTTCGCCGGCAGAGTTCAGCAGTTCTTCGATCCGTGCCGAATCCATGCGGATGCTGCTGACGTGCCGCTTGATCGTGCCGGTGATGGGCGCTAGATCCGCCTCAACCGCCTCATCGAACAGAACGGTTTCGTCTTCAATGGCCAGCGCTTCAGAGCCTGGCGATTGCGGGAGCGCTTCGCGCGCGTCGACTGCTTCGATCATCGAATGGAGATGGTCACAACCGGTTTCAATCGAATCGATACGCTCATTCGTCGCGCGCTGTTGACCGTCGGCAATACTTTCAAGCAAGTCTTCGAGTAGATGGGCAACCTGACCGATGGCATTCAGCCCGGCCATACGAGCACTGCCTTTTACGGTATGCAGATCGCGCTGCAGTGCTGTGACCAGCGTCGCGTCTTCAGGTTGTTCACGCCATTTTTGCAGTACTTCGTCGGCACTCTCGAGTCGCTCCCGTCCTTCTTCAACGAATAATTCAAGCAGATCCTGATCGAGTGCCGTGTAGTCGATGGTCAAAGCTTGTGAGGCGCTAATCTGAGATTCTGCAGTCTCAATGGCCTGTGTCTGGGCCGCATCGGGGGCATCCAGTTCGCCGAGTTCGGTTTCCGGCCAGGGTTCGAATTCGGCTTCGCGCTTGATTTGAATAGCCGAATCCAGTTCGGGCGCATCGTCGCTTTGTGCGGCCTCGGTTGAGGTTTCCGCTTCGACAGGCTCGGGCTCTTCGGCAGGGGTCAGGGAATCGGTTTCGGTAAAATCGGCGGGTTCGTGGTCTGTATCAGGCGCGGTCGCAGCGGTCGTGTCGTCGACTTCATCGGATGCCGGCTCGGACTCATCAATCGTTGCCTGGCTCGACTCGTCGCCCGCTGCGGCTTGGCTAAGCTCGGCATCCTGTTCGGTCTGAGCCGATTCGGATTCAGCCGCAGGCGGCTTTGGTGTGCTTTGCTGGTGCAGCATATGGGCCAGATCGTTGGCGCGTTCGGCCAGCTCCGTTGTTTGAAAATGATCATCAGCTACGGTTTGGTTTTGCAGGCGATCGAGTCGGCGACCCAGCAAGGTTTGCACATCGGCCAGCAGTTCGATGGCCCCGTCGTCAGCGGTCTCTTCGTCGTCGCGCAAATCCTGCAAATAGTTTTCTACGGCCTGCAGGTTATCTGCTTCATGTCCGATCGGCGCCAGCCGCAGAGTGCCCTTGATCGTGTGCAGTGCAAGAATCAAATTGCCACTGATTCGTTGCGGCCAGCCCTGTTGTCGACTTTGATCGACCCATTGTTCAATCGTTAACAGGTGCTCACTGATCTCCTTGATCATCAGCTGGATCAGCGTCGGGTCCAGTCCTTTGAGCTCCGGCATGAGCCCGGTCGTTTGGATGGTCTCGGCCTGCTGCACTAGCCATTCGGCCTGCTGCGGCATCCCGGCATCGGGGTCTTCGACGAAGCGGCTGCGCAAGCTGGACAGTTCATCGATCGCCTGGCCGATCAGTTCGGAGATCTGTGGCGGTTGATATTTGCCGTCCAGAGTGTGGTTCAATACCTGCTCGAAGGCCCAGGCGAACTCACCAATTTGTGTTGCGCCGGCCATGCGACCGGAGCCTTTCAAGGTATGAAAAGAACGCCGGATGTCGGTCAACAGCGAAGTGTCGTCCAGTGCATGACACCATTTGGGATAGAGACGCAGCAGCAGCCCCGACTGCTCGTCGAATTCTTCGAGGAAGATTTGTTCCAGATCGAATTCGTCATCGTCGAGAGCAGAGCCTGTCGAAGAGCCTGTTGCAATAATGGCTTCGGGCGCGGTTTCAATCTCAGCGCTTGCAGCCGTTTCGTCTATGTGATCGCCCTGGGGTGGTTCATCAACCGCAGCGTCAGTACGTACTTCGCTATCGACAGGCGGAGCGTTGATTTTGGCATGTTCAAGGTAGCCCAACTCAATCAGCTGTGCACGTGCACGATCAAGGTAGTCAACGCCTCGCTGGTCGAGTCGGTTCAGGCTGTCGAGATAGAATTCAGTAACGGTAAGTGCTTCGGCCAGACTTTCGAGCTGATCGCGATCAATAGCATCATAGTTAGCCTGAACCAGATGTGATTCGATCCAGCCGGCGCTGGCTTTGAGCAGCTCAGCCGCGCTGTCCAACTCGGCCATATGCAGCGCGTTGGCAGTATGTCTAAGTACCAGGCTGGCCTGCTGTGCTCCGGCATCATCGCCCTGCCCTCGGTGGTGTTGATCAAGCTGATGTTTGGCTTGATTCAAGTTATCCAGCGCCTCATGCACAAGCTGACGCATCACGCGCCGGTGCTCGGCCTTGGGCAGGTTGCTGTGCTCACCTTCGGTCAGTACATCAGATGGTGGCTGACCTAGATACAGCACGCTTTCTTCCAGCTCTGATTCGACTAGCAGAATTTCATGCGCAATCGCCTGCAGGATCGGGTCTTCAGCATCGTCTGGCGCTACTTCGGCCAGTCGTTTTGCCTGTGCTGCCACGCGTTCGCCCAATCGTTCCAGCGAAAGCATGTTCAGGCTTTCGGCTACCGAGATCAGCCAGTTTGCAATCTGCTCAAGGTCGATATTCGGGTCGGCGCGGCCCAGCAGCAACTCATTCAGCGTGTTTTTGGCTTGATTCAGTTCACCTTGAGCGGCCTCGGCCACCGCGGTGAACAAAGCGCGGTTGCGCCCGGACAGAATGCGTTGTGCCAGAAGTAGTTCGTCCTCGGTATAGTCGGTAAACGCAGCTTCGGCGCTGGCGCGTTGCTGTTTATGCTGATCGAATAAGGCTTGCACTTCGCCATGCTCGGCTGCAGTTTTAGCCAGTATGTGCAACAGCGTTCTGGCGATTGCATCGGCTTCATGTACAGGTTCGGCCTGATTAAGCATGTGATCGATGCGCGACAGGGCAGGAAGAAACGCTTTCGCAGTCTCTTTTGGGAGTCGACTTAGTGCTTTAAACGTTACCTCGGCTACTTGCCCCAGTCGGCGCAAAGACGTGGAAGATTGTTGTCTAAGATCCTCGGCAATGCTCAGCAAGCCATCGTTCAGTTCTGAATTGTTGAGCCAATCGCGCAGTGCGCGCTGGTAGCTGCGATGCAATTCCTGATGATTGATGCGCGGTTCCGATGCCGGGTCGGCGTCGAGCCAGCTTAAGCTCGGGTCGCTAAGCGCATCGCGCACGATCGGGTTGTTATCGTCGGTTCCGGCAATGGCCTGCAGCCGCTCCAGCATCGGCTGCCAGATTTCGATGATATCCGGTGCACCGGTTTCCAGCCGCTCCAGATCGCCTGGCAACATGGCGATGGCTTCGAGGATAATGTTAGCGGCCTGCAAATCGGGTTTTTCACCGAGTGCGTTCAGCGCGCTGACGATATTGGCGGCCAACGCTGTATCGGCATGCACTTCCAATGTGGCCAATGTATGGTGTAACTGCTTTGCGGCCGCACGCGCCTGATCGAGGTCAGGTGCATCATTGCGCGTCTCGCCGGCCCAGCTTTCCAATGCCTGCCGAATGATGTCGCAGAGCGCTTCGAGATGCGGCCGGGCCCATCGGATACCCTGTGCTCGAGCAGCGGCGTAAGAATTCAGCATGCCGGTCTCATTCGCTTGATTC
Source organism: Pseudomonadota bacterium (assembly GCA_039028855.1). Classification (GTDB taxonomy): domain Bacteria; phylum Pseudomonadota; class Gammaproteobacteria; order Xanthomonadales; family Wenzhouxiangellaceae. The sequence continues at coordinate 9,753 of JBCCHH010000010.1, forward strand.
GGATCAATTGCATCAATTTGTGCGTGATGCGATTACAGTCGATCTTCCGGCAGTTTGAAATCCGACACCGATTCGCGCAAATCGCGAACGAGGTCGGCCAGGCTGACAACCGAGCGTGCGGTCTGGCCGGTACCCTCGGAGGTCTGTACTGAAATCTCACGAATAGAATTCATCAACTGGGCAATCTTGCCGGCATTTTGCGATTGTTGTTGGGTCTGGCCGGAAATGTCCTGAATGAGTTGAGCCAGATCATTCGATACGTTTTCAATCGACTCCAGCGCATCGCCGGCATCTTCGGCCGCGCGCGCACCGCTGACCACCTGTGCAGTGGTGGCTTCCATTGAAGTGACTGCCTCGGATGTGTCGGACTGAATTGTTTGTACCAGCGTTTCAATCCGACGCGTCGCGTTCGTGGCGCGTTCAGCCAGCCGTTGAACCTCGTCGGCAACTACAGCAAAACCGCGGCCGGCGCCGCCGGCTGAAGCAGCCTGGATGGCGGCGTTCAGCGCGAGTACGTTGGTCTGTTCAGAAATGCCGTTAATCAGCTCAACGATATCGCCGATCTCCTGTGACGATTCACCAAGTCGCTTGATGCGCTTGGAGGTGTCCTGAATCTGGTCACGAATCTGATCCATACCGGAAATCGTCTGGCGCACCATATAGGCACCACGGTTGGCGATCTCGACGGAGTTTTGCGCAACTTCGGCCGATTCGCTTGAGCGCTTGGCCATCTCGTCGAACGACTCGGCCATACTGTTGATCGTATCCGTGGCGACGCGAATTTCACGCGCCTGGTGTTCGCTGGCTTCAGCCAGTTGCGTCGTCGTGGCCTCCGTCTCTTGCGCCTGCGCGGCGACTTGACGAGCCGTTGAATTGACGCCGGAGACCAGGTCGCGTAAGGCTTCAACAGCGTAGTTGACCGAGTCGGCGATGGCACCGGTCACGTCTTCGGTCACGGTGGTTTCGACGGTCAGATCACCATCCGCCAGCGAGCTCATTTCGTCGAGCAGGCGAAGGATCGCTTCCTGATTTCGCTGATTCAGTTCTGCGGTTTCCTGCGCGCGCTTGCGCTGGGCGAAGTACTGATTTAAGCCGACGATAAACAGCGTGAACAAAACGGCTGCCGCCAGTGCAATACCGGCAATTAGCGACGGCCACAGGCGGCCTTCATCCAGCATGGCGTACTCGTCAGCCAGCAGGCGTGCCTGCGCGGTCAGGTCTTCGGACTCGAGAAAAATTTCATCGGCCGCCTCGCGCACTTCGAATAAATCAGACGAGCCGCTCAGAATGGTATCGACGTCGATTTTGACTTCTTCGAAAACGGGTTGAACCGCGGCCAGTGAAGCCAGTACGTCAGGGTTACGTATGGCCGGCAGGTTAAGGTTTTCATCGCCAAGCAATAGACCCTGCAGTACCTGATCAAACAGTACGGCATCACGACCGAAGGCATCGGCCGCAGTAATGGCGCCAGTGCCGCCAGCAAGCACTTCATTTACGCGCCGCAGCATGCGCTCGGCCAGTACAAGCTGCCGGCTGCCGACATAGACTTGAGTCGACGGTGTGCCGGACTGAATCATGGCCCGAACGGATTCATCAGACAAGGCTTGTAGCTGTGGGATATTGGTCGCAAATGCGGCAGCCGAGTCGGCCAGGTCGAGCACCAGATCACTTCGGCTCAGGATGCGTTCAGCCTCAGTTTCAATGCGCTGCCAGATTTGCTCCAGCGTGGCGAGACTGTCGTTAACCGTATTCGGCGACGGCGGCAAGTCTGAGCCCGGATTCCCGCTGCGTAGCCGGTTGACCGATTCACTGATCGTCTGGCGCGCCTGACTTAATTCATCAAACGCATCAAAGTTCCCGACGGCGGCTTCGCCGGCCGCTTTGGCCAACTGCTGTGCACGCACCTGAATCTCGGTGGTCAGCGCCAAATACTGGCTTTGTTGCGCATTGCGCTGGTTGAGCAGAAAGAAATTCAATGCGACGGCGAAAACCAGGCCAACCAGTATCAAAAATAGCAGGATCTGGCCTGGCGTCAGGCGCCGATCCAGAAAATTGGTTGCTGTGCTGCTCATGTGGGCCTCTCTTTAAACAATGATTACGGACAGGACGACCGAATGTCTTTTATGGATTACGATTGATGGCAATGACTTGGTTTTAATTGCATTCGTTCTGGGATGATTGCGACCATGTCGCATTGGCGTTAACGGAATACTCATACGGCGGCATCCAGAAAGCGTGCGCTATTCATCAAATCACCCAGTCTGAAAATCCCCCAAAATTCATCTGCTTGCTGAAAGCGATGTTGCACTAGCCCATTCAGGCGGTTGTCTTGTTCAGTCTCCTGGCTGATGTCCTGTCGATTGAAGTGGCGCTGGCCGAACACTTCGTCAACCATTAAGCCCAGATGACGATCCTGCATGCGGGTAAGCAAGAGGCGCGTACGCGCGGTAATTGGCGTTCGGCTGCCAAACAGAAACCAGCCTAAATCAACGATCGTAACCAGATTGCCGCGGACGTTAGCCATGCCCATGAGCCATTGCTGCGCCCCGGGTACCGGCGTGCTTTCGGTCAGTGGCAGAATTTCGTCGACATCCGTAATTGAGACGGTTAGGCGATGATCGCCCAAACGAAATACCACACCATCCCAGTTATGTTCGCGA
>JBCCHH010000011.1:0-11707 GCA_039028855.1 Pseudomonadota bacterium
GGCGGGTTTTGCGCCAGCGGTCGGAGCCGAGCTGGTTCAACACCACCGCATCCGGCTCCGCGCCGGTGTAGCGGCTGACCAGGTGCAGATCGGTGACCGGCACATACAGCTTGTCGCTGCCGGCGTACTCCAGCGTCAGATATTCGCCGGTGGTATCGCCGATATTCAGTACTTCGAGGCCCAGGTAGCGGCCGATGCCGTGTTCCAGATGCACGACCAGCGCGCCGGTCTGCAGGTCGGCCAGGCTGCGCACCAGGTTTTCCGGATCCGGTCCGCTCTTGCGTTTTCGTCGTGCGGTGCGGCTGTGGCCCGGAAACAGTTCGGATTCGGTCAGGATGGAAAGACCGGCTTCGGTTAGTCGACAGCCCGACGAAAACGGCAGTACGGCCAGCGCCAGCGGATCGCTACCGCTGACGAAGGCCGGCCAGGAATCGATCAGCCTGGGTTGAATGCCGATCCGTTTGAGGTTGTCGGCGATCAGTTCACGCCGGCCGGGCGTGTCGGCAGCCAGCAGAATGCGTTCCGGATGCGATTGCAGCCAGTCGCCGGCGTGATCGGAATCGTGATCCAGATCGAGCGGCTCGATGGTGCTCACGCTGGCCTGCGCGGGTTGTCGCCGCGTCATGCGTACGCTGGCGTGTTGCCTCAGATGTTCGAGCAGTTCTGAGCCCTGCAGATACAGCTCGTCAGGCTTCAGCGCCGGCCGCTGCAGATCGCCGCGACGCTGTTCATAACGATATTCGACCTGTTGCGAAAAGCCGGTCATGGCCGTATCGACACCGTCCAGCAACACCAGCCGGTTCGGTTCGGGCAGATAGTCCAGCAGGCTGGCCGTATGTTCGAAGAACAACGGCAGATATTGTTCCAGCCCCTGGGGTTGAATGCCGTTACCGACATCCTGATAGACCGTGGCATGACGCAGATCGACGTCGAAGCGCATGCGAAACCGACGCCGGAATTCCTGCCGCGCCGATTCATCGAACGGATATTCGCGGCCGGGCAAGAGTTTCAGCGCGTCCATTTTGTCGATCGAGCGCTGGGTTTCAGCATCGAAACTGCGGATCGATTCGATTTCGGTGTCGAACCATTCGATCCGAAACGGTGTGGCCGTGCCCATCGGCCACAGGTCGACGATCGAACCACGCAGTGCAAACTGGCCTGGTTGCCAGACCTGATCGGAAGGCTGGTAGCCGGCATCGGCCAGCTGAACGCGAAAATCGCTCAAGTCCAGTGTCTGGCCCATGCGCAGGTCCAGACTCTGACCCAGCACAAAGCGAGTCGGCGGTAGCCGTTGCATCAGTGCGCTAACCGGAACGATCAGAATCCCGTCGAGCTGTTGTGATAACTGAGATAACACCTCGATCCGACGTGAAATCAGGTCCGGGTGCGGTGAGTACAGATCATAGGGCAGCACTTCCAGATCCGGGAATAGTTCTGCGTTCGGACCGCCCAGATGATTCAGATCATCGCGCAGCCGGCGGGCCGCATAGCCGTCGGCACAAATGGCCAGCACCAGTCCGCCGGCACGTTTCGCGATACTCGATAACGCCAGCGCCAGCGGCAGCCCTTCGAGCAATGGCCACTGGCAAGGCTCGCCACCCTGCGAGCGCGGCGGCTTGAGTACAGAAAACAGTTCGGACATGAATGCAGGTTTTTTTGGCCGGCGGAATCAGTAAGCTATTCTAATCCTGGGTCGAGGCGTTGTTGATCTGAAAGTCTTTAATCAAAGGACTTTTCTCGGTGTTGAAGTCGCTTTTGCTTTTACACCTTGATATCCGGTGCGATTAAGCCGCCGGCGCATTGGCCTTATTGATTTCGCACCGCCTTCTCGTACAGCCCCGGAAACCTTGCGTTGGGATCGCACTCGCGTTTCAGTGCTTCATAAGCTGTTCGATCGTATTCTGACCAGAACGTTGCTGCATCGTAGGTGCTGCGCGAGTACAGGCTTTTCTTGCCGCCGTGTTTCGCCACGAGTTGCTCGACGCGGGCATTGTAGTGGCCGTCGGGTTCGCTTGAACGTACCATGTCCCAGAAGCCGAAGTTGATGTATGGGGTATCGGTTCGCAGTCTGAACAATGAAAAGTTTCCGCTGGGCACCACGAACGGACAGGTCCACACCGGCCGGATGCCGATTTCGGCTTCGAAGTCGGCCAGAAACGATGCGGCGTTGGCAATCGGAATATCGACATCCTGGATGACCGATTCGGTACGCGCACGAACGTGTTGGAGCAGACTCAATGGCCAGCGACGGCTGGCGCGCATGATTTTCTGGTAGGTCAGGCTCGAAAGTCGTTTGCGTCCCAGCAGCAGCCGGACGGGTGGCAGTTGCGCGCCGACGTTCTTGCTGCACCAGAACCAGTCGGTATCCCAGCGCCAGAGATAGTCGTGGATGCTGAGGTAATCCTCGCCCCGTCGGCGCAGGCTGCGCCAGTATTGACGCATCCATGTGTAATCGCCGGCCCGGACACCCGCTGGCGGTGATTCGACAAAAGACGCGCGGGTCAGCACGAATTCACGCGGGCCGAAGTACACGCCGTCGAGATAGTCACAGGTCGGCTGCGCGCACTCCTCACCGATTGCGGTGAACAGTGGCTCGGGGTCGTCGTAAGCGGTGTGGGTCATCCGGACATAGGGCTTGACGGGGATCAGGCCGATACGAATCCGCGTCGCATAGCCGAGGCTGCCGTAGGAGTTCGGAAAGCCATAGAACAGCTCGGGTCTCTGCGTCGGAGAACATTTCAATACGCGGCCATCGGCCACCAGTACATCGAGTTCGTGCGCGGTGTCATGAACCAGTCCGTAGCGGAACCCGCTGGATTCGATGCCGACGCCGGTCATCGCGCCGCCAACGGTAATGCTTTTGAGTTCCGGCACAATGGTGGGCGCCAGGCCGTGCGGCAACGTCGCATCGACCAGGTCAGCGTACGTGGTCATGCCTTCGACTTCGGCAAAGCCGGCCGCGCTGTCGATCTCGATGACGTGGTTCAGCGTGGCCGCGTCGAGTTCGGTTCGTTCGGCAAAGTCGCGTGTTCGAAACAGGTTGCTGGTGGATTTACGCAGACGTACCGGCCCGTCGGAAGCGGCCAGTGCCGAAGCCATGGCGCCCACGCGCGTTCGGTGCGCGGTCCATGCCGTATTGCTGGCGGGTTCATCCATCATCTCAGCGGCACATAGCGCGGTACATCGCCATGGCTGAGCACGACTTGCCAGAGATTCACGCCACGCGCCCGGAACGCGCCGGCGCAGCTATTGAGATAGTAGCGCCACATCCGGTAAAAGTGGTCGTCCAGGCGCTCGGACTGTTTCAGTTCCGGCCAGGCAGCGAGGAAGTTGGCCTCCCAGGCCATCAGCGTGCGGTCATAGTCGGGTCCGAAGTTGTGCCAGTCCTCGAGTACGAACCGGCCTTCCATCGCCTGCGTGAGCTGTGCAGCGGATGGAATCACACCGCCCGGAAAAATGTATTTATTGATCCACTGATCGGCCGCGGTACGGCTGACGTTGCCGCCGATCGTGTGCAGCAGCGCCAGTCCCTCATCCTTCAGACGGGCTTTTACAAGCTTGAAGAAACCAGCATAGTTCTTCGGTCCGACGTGTTCCATCAGGCCGATGCTTACGACGCGATCGTATTGTATGGATTCAGCGGCTGCATCGCGGTAATCCTGTTGACGGATGTCGACCGGCAGCCCTTCGCACAACTGCCGCGCGAACTCAACCTGCCGGCTGCTGATGTTGTAGCTGACGACCTCGCACTGGTGTTCCGCAGCCAGAAAGCGGGCCAGTTCGCCGAATCCGCCGCCGAGTTCCAGCACGCGCATACCCGGCTGAAGATGCAGCTTGCGTGCGATCAGGGCCAGCTTCGCGCGCTGGGCTTCGTCCAACGTGGCTTCGGCACCTTCAGCACCATAATAAGCACAGGTATATTGCATGGTCGGCCCGAGCATGGCCTGGTAGAGTCGGTTGGATAGATCGTAATGCTGTTCGGCAACGCGGCGCGACCGTCGGCGGTTTTGGACGTTGGCGATCCGTCTCAGCAGAATCTGGCCGAGCATCGACATGGTCCGCATTTTGCGGTCCAGGCGCGCCCGCAGCAGGCGAGCGAAAAATTCGTCGAGCTGCTCAACATCCCACCAGCCGTCCATATAGGCCTCACCCGCGCCGAGCGTGCCCTCAGCCAGTACGCGACTGTACAGCCGCTCGTTGTGCACTTTCAAATCCCATGGTCGCTCGCCGCCAACTTCGATATCGGCGGCGCGTAGCAGGGATGTCATTTCCTGTTTTGCGGACATGGCTGTGCCTTGGTGTTCATTCCGGCTGTTCATGCCGGGTGGCCGGTCCCCAATCAAGAGTAAATGCGCTTTTCGTCCGGGTCAAGCACGCCTGGAGCCGAATTCGAAGCGCCGCCGGTCGCAAATACGTCGTGTTTTACAGTGCCATTTGAGGCTTATTGATCATCCCGGTGAAAACCCGAATGCTCAATGTCTATGCGAGCGGTCCCTGACCGGGCTCATGGTAGTATCCCGGGGCAATCGACGGTCAGCTTGTGTTTGGCTTTCGTAACACTCAATCAGCGTGAGTATCTGAACCTGATGATGCGCTGTTCAGATTAACTATTGCTCAATCCGGATATCAAAAGACATGTCAAATCAATCTCAGGAAAAATCTCGACTTGCGCTGATTACGGGTGCCGGCTCCGGGCTCGGTGCCGCAATGGCGTTAAAGTTCGCCCAATCCGGCTGGAATGTACTGGCTACCGATCTGGACGAAGCGCGTGCCAACGAGACTGTCGAAAACCTGCCCGGTGAGGGGCATCGCAGCTATGCGCTCAACGTCACCGATGAAGCCCGGTGGCAGGCATTGCGCGATGAGATCGAAGCGAATGGTGAGCAGCTCGATCTGTTGGTCAACAATGCGGGCGTGGCTACGGGCGGCATGACGGGTGAGACGCCGCTGGAGGACTGGCGTTGGGTGATGGAGATCAATACGATGGGCGTGGTCGTGGGCTGCCATTATTTCGTCGAGCATTTTCGGCGCAATCGCTCAGGGCATATCATCAACGTGGCGTCATGGGCCGGCTTGGCGGCGGCTCCAGGGATCGCGTCCTACGGCACGGCCAAGTCAGCGGTAGTGTCGTTTTCGGAAATGCTGCGAGCCGAACTGCATGGTGCCGGCGTTTACGTATCGGTGCTGTGCCCGGCGTTTGTCAAAACCGATCTGACGTCAACCATGCGTGCACCGGACGATAACTACGCCAAGCGCGTCAATCGCTGGATGGAAAAGTCGGGAGTGTCGGCCGATGACGTGGCCGGCCTGGTGATGCGCGCGGTTGAAAAGCCGAAGTTCCTGCTGCTGACGCATAGCGATACGCGCTGGCTGTATCGTTTGAAACGCTGGTTCCCGGGCTTGTACTTCAGGCTGCTGGTGCGTGAAGCAGCCAAAATGGAAAAACACGCAGCGGCCAGAAAAGGGTAGTTGATCAAGCGCCCAGCTCGGCCAGCAATTCCGCCTGATGCGCTTCGGCCAGCGGATCGAGCAGGTCCTTCATGGCGCCGTCGAGGATGTTGTCGAGATCGTATAAGGTCAGGCCGATGCGGTGATCGGTCACGCGACCCTGCGGGAAGTTATAGGTGCGGATGCGTTCGGAGCGATCGCCCGATCCGACCTGCAATTTACGTTCGGCGGCGACCTGGCTGCGCTGCTGCTCACGCTCCGCATCCAACAGCTTCGCGCTGAGCAAACTCATCGCGCGCGCCTTGTTCTTGTGTTGCGAGCGTTCATCCTGACATTCGACGACCACGCCGCTCGGTAAATGCGTGATGCGGATGGCCGAATCGGTGGTATTGACGTGCTGGCCGCCGGCACCGGATGAGCGATAGGTGTCGATGCGCAGATCGTTCGGATCGATCTCGATTGCATCGACCGCATCGACTTCCGGCAGGATCGCAACGGTACAGGCCGAGGTATGAATGCGACCCTGCGATTCGGTCGCGGGCACCCGCTGCACGCGGTGCGCGCCCGATTCGAATTTGAGTCTTGAATAGGCACCTTTACCGGCAATGCGTGCGACGATTTCGCGGTAGCCGCCGACCTCGCCGGGTTTGCGATCGAGCACTTCGATGCGCCAGCCGGTGCGCTCGGCGTAGCGGCTGTACATGCGGAACAAGTCGCCAACGAATAGCGCGGCTTCCTGGCCACCCGTACCGGCGCGGATTTCGAGGAAGATGTTACCGGCATCGTTCGGGTCGGTCGGTACGATCAGTTGCTGCAGTCGTTTTTGCAGCGTTTCGCGTTCGTTGGCGATGGTGTCCAGCTCGTCATTGGCCAGCGCGCGCAACTCGTCATCAGTTTCATCCAACATCGCGCGCGCGTCCTGCTCGCGTGCGTCGAGGTTCTGAAAATCCGACCAGGCCGAGACGATGCCCTGTAAGTCGCCGTATTCGCGCGAAAGTGCGGTGAACTGATTCGGGTCGCTGGCCAGCTCGGGCTGGGCCAGCAGGCGTTCGAGTTCTTCGAAGCGTTCGCCGGCCTGCTCGAGCCGTTTTTGCATACCCGCTGACAGCGTCATGGCAGTTCGTCCAGTAGCAGTTGACGTGCGGCGCGCAGCAGGTCTTCGTCCATGGCTTCACCGGCCTGGCGTAGCTGCACGCTGGGCGCATGCAGCAGGCGGTTGGTCAGGCGATGGCTTAAACGGCGCAGCACCTCATCGGCATCGCGGCCGCTGTTGATTTCGCGCAGGGCCTGTTCGAGCAGGCGATCGCGTTCGACAAAGGCGCGCTGGCGCAGCGCTTTGAGCGTTTGACTGGTTGCATGCAGATTGATCCAGCGCTGGAACAGTTCGGTCTGGATATCAACAATACGATTGGCTTCAACCAGTGCCTCTGAGCGTTGCTGGTGGCCGCGCTCGGCAATTTCGCGCAGATCGTCGACCGTGTACAGATATACATCTTGAAGTTTGGCCGCGTCGGGCTCGACGTTGCGCGGCACGGCCAGATCGAGTACAAACATCGGCCGGTTGCGGCGCTTTTTCAGGGCGGTTTTAAGCATCTCGGCAGTCAGCACCGCCTGTGTGCTGCCGGTACAGGCGACAACCACATCGTGTTCATGCAGGCGATGATCGATTTCGGCAAGCGCGATTGCCTGCATGGCCGAAACCGGTGCGCTGCTGCGTTCGATCAGATCCTGTGCACGCTGCAGGCTGCGGTTGGCAATGGTTTGCTGAGTCAGCTCATGGCTGGCAAAGTGGCGCGTGACGTCTTCGATCATCTCGCCGGCGCCGATCATCAGCGCCTTAAGCGGCGCGATCTGGCCGAAGATCTGGTGCGTGAGCTTAAGTGCCGCAAACGGCAGCGTAACCGGATTGTGGCCGATGCCAGTCTGGCTGCGGATCTGTTTCGAGGTTTGAAACGCATGCTGAAACAAGCGGTCCAATACCGAGCCAATCGTGTTGCATTGCTGCGCGCTGTGCCAGGCCTGTTTGACCTGACCGACCACCTGAGGCTCGCCGAGTACCATCGAATCCATACCGGAGGTGACCTTGAACAAATGCATGATGGCAGCGTGGTCGCGCAGCGTGTAGATGTATTCACGAAACTGGCCCGGCGGCAGTTGATGCCACGCATGCAGCCAGTCTATCCATGCGCTTGTGTTAGGCTCAGCCGCGGAAAAATATAACTCCGTGCGGTTGCAGGTGCTGATGATGGCACATTCTTGCACGCCCTCCAGGGCCTGCGCCGCCAGCAGTGCCGCGTCGAGTGTTTCCGGCGCAAACGCCATCCGCTCACGAATGGCAACCGGCGCGGTTTGATGACTCAGCCCCAAGGCGACTAGCGACATGCGAAAAACAGAAGTAAACAAACATTTCATTGTCGACGGATATGCGCAACAAATCAAGCAGGATTCGTTTCTGTTTGCTCGTGTTCGATGTGTTTTGATCGGCCTGCTGTTCGTGCTGGTCGTGCCGTTCGGTTTGCTTGGTTGTGCCACCGGGCCAGGCAATAACGCGCTTGAGATCAGCGAACAGCAACAGGAGCAGATTGTCCAGCGGCAGCAGCAGGCGCTGCAAGCCGAGCAGATTGGCGATTTGTCGCGGGCGTTGGCCCTGTACCAGGAAATTCTTTCGATTCAGCCCAGCGCGCGCATTGCCGAGCGTGCCACGCGCATGGCCGGTCGACTCAACCGTTGGGATGAGGTTCGCTCGACCAGCGCGGTTTGGCTACAGCTTGAGCCCCGGTCAGGTGCGGCACGTCAGATGAAGGTGATGGCCGATTTCAGAACCGGTTACAGCGATGATGCCGTTGCCGTGCTGGCCGATGAGATTGAACGGGCGCCCGATTTGCGTGCGGCCTGGCAGATGGCGTTGGGGCTGATCGCCTTATCGGCCGCGCCAGCGCAGGACACCACTGCGGCTGAATCCGCTATCCAATCGCAAAATCCGGCACGCAGCGATTCGAGCCGATGGTTGGATGAATTACTCGATGCGACCGGAAATGATCAAAATTCATCGCTGGCCTGGTTCCAGCGCAGTCGTTTGGCGCTGCAGATGGGCGAAGCTGAACAGGCCTTACGCTATGCCTTGCGTGCCAACGAGGCCGGCGCCGACTACGTCAACAGCATGTGGGCCGCCAGCCTGGCCGCGCAGCTGCAGCAATACGAGCAGGCCGAGGCTCTGTACGCGCAGGCCCGTGAGCTGGAGCCGGATGCCGATTCGGAGCGTGCGATTCAGGCTGTGCTGGCGCAGTCGGAAGTGCTGAATCAGCTTGAACGCCCTGATGAAAGTCTGGCGCTGCTGCAAACCCTGCCTGATTCAGTTGACACGCTGTATGGGCGCGCGCTGATTCTGCTTGAACTCGATCAGCATGAAACTGCATTGACGCGCTGGCAACAGATGGCGCGCATGGTCGAAGTGCAGGCCCTGGATGATCAGCAGTCCGATCGTGACCGCGCGGCCTGGCTGGTCGCTGTACTTGCTGAAGTGCTCGAACAGGATGAACAAGCTATCGACTGGTACGGCCGGGTCGATGGCGAGCGTGCTTCCACTGCCCAACTCCGGCGGGCCGGACTCATGGCACGCAACGGTCAACTGGAGGTTGCCCGCGAAGTGCTGTCTACGCTACGTGCCGGTGCCGATCCGGGTCTGGTCGAACAGGCGTATCTGGTCGAAAGCGAGATGTTGATCGAGCAGGATCAGCCGGATGTCGCGCTGGATTTACTGATCCGGGCCGTATCCGAACAACCGGCCAATACCAACCTGCTGTACGGTCGCGCGATGGCGGCGGTGCAGGCCGATCAACTTGAACTGGCCGAACAGGACTTACGCACCATCATCCAGCGCGATAGCGAGAACGCGTTTGCGTTAAACGCGCTCGGTTATACGCTTTCAGATCGAACGGATCGGCAGCAGGAAGCCTATCGTTTGATCGAGCGTGCGCTTGCGCTGGAGCCGGAAAATCCTGCCATTCTCGATTCAATGGGCTGGGTGCTGTTCAAACTGGGCCAGCCCGAACAGGCGTTACCGTATCTTGAGCGTGCGGTTGAGGGTGATTTTCATCCGGAAATTGTGGCGCACCTGATCGAAGTGCTGTGGACGCTGGAACGCCAGCGAGAGGCCCAGGCATGGTTGGCTCGGGTCGAGCCAGAATTTTTCGACGATGCAGTTTTTACCGATATGCTTGAACGCACCGGACTGGGTCAATAGTTTGCACGCTGCACCGGCTTCAAGCCTGAATTCAGCTCATCGCCTTGGGTTGTTGCTGATTGCCGTTCTGATACTGGCCGGCTGTGGCGTTCGCGAAATCCGGCCGGAGGGGGCTTGGCTGCAGGAGCGTGAAACCTGGTTCGATCTGCATCAGAACTGGTCGGTCAAGGGCCGACTGGGTTTGTCCGACGGCCAGCGCGGCGGCAGTTTGAGCTTTGACTGGCAGGCCCGGGGTGAGCAACATATCGTCATGCTGCGCACGGTCGCAGGCGGTCGTCAGTGGCGGCTGGAGTTTGATCCATCGAGCGCGATGCTCGAAGGAACCGATATTGGCCGACTCGTCGGACCCGAGCCTGATGCGCTGGTTGAACAGGCGGTCGGCTGGCCGATTCCGGTGCTGTGGATGAGCCGCTGGCTGCGTGGTCTGCCTGCGCCCGAGCGTGCCCGGATGTCGTTCGACGAGGACGGCACACTGGCGCAACTGCGGCATCAGCGTTGGGTGATCGATTTTAACCGCTGGTCGCTGGACGACGATCAGCTATTGCTGCCGGCCCGCATCGAAGCGCGCAACGAGCCATACCGCGTGCGCGCAGCTTTATCTGGCTGGCATTTTGCAAGCAGTCCATAAAGCCCGTAGGTCCTGATATCGGCAGAAAATCGGTATCGGCTTTGCACACTGCGTCATGAAGTCGCTATAATTTCTCGCCTGTTAGCCGAATCCGATGCCTGTACGAACGGTATCGAATCAACAAGCTTTGTGTAGACACACGCATTCGATCTACAACTGGGACGTCGCCAAGTTGGTTAAGGCACGGGGTTTTGATCCCCGCATTCGCAGGTTCGAATCCTGCCGTCCCAGCCATTTCGGATACGCTGAGCAACAAACAACACTCGCTTGATCGTAAAAGGGACGCCTTGTGAGTACACCGTCGCTGATGATTTTTACCGGCAATGCCAATCCTGAATTGGCCCACGCCATTGCCGGTCATCTCGGCGTGCCCATGGGAAAAGCCAATGTCGGTCGTTTCAGCGACGGTGAGGTTACGGTCGAGATTATTGAGAACGTGCGTGCGCGCGAGATTTTTGTCATTCAGCCAACCTGCCAGCCGGCGGCTGAAAACTGCATGGAACTGCTGGTCATGATCGACGCGCTCAAGCGCGCATCGGCCGGTCGCGTTACCGCCATTCTGCCGTATTTCGGCTATGCCCGGCAGGATCGCCGGCCACGTTCGGCGCGTGTGCCGATTACGGCCAAAGTGGCTGCCACGATGATCAGTGCGGTCGGTACTGATCGAGTTGTAACGGTCGATTTACACGCCGACCAGATTCAGGGTTTCTTTGACATCCCGGTCGATAATGTCTATGCCTCGCCGCTGACGCTAGCCGATATCTGGAAGCATTATGGCGGCGACGACATGATCGTCGTCTCGCCCGATGTCGGCGGCGTGGTGCGAGCGCGCGCCATCGCCAAACGGCTCGATACTGACCTGGCCATTATCGACAAGCGCCGCCCACGCGCCAACGAAGCCACGGTAATGAACCTGATTGGCGATGTCGAAGGCAAAACCTGCGTGTTGGTCGATGACATGATCGACACGGCCGGTACGCTGTGCGCGGCCGCGGCGGCCCTCAAGGATGCGGGTGCTGTGCGTGTGGTTGCATACTGCGTTCATCCGGTGCTGTCGGGACCTGCGATTAACAATATTGCCTCTTCAAAACTCGACGAAATTGTCTGCACCGATACCATTCCGCTCAAACCTGAAGCGCTCGAATGCGGCCGCATTCGTCAACTGTCGGTCGCACAAATGCTGGCCGAAACCATCCGCCGCATGGCCGAAGGGGAATCGGTCAGCTCGCTGTATGTGGACTGAGCTTGTGTAAGAAAGGCTATAACCGCAGATTACGCTGATTTTCGCGGATGAAAAGCAAAAAAGCAGAATTGGACGTAGTGGAAATTTCCGTTCTGCTATTTGCTCTTGCAGTTTATTGGCTTCAAGGGAGTGATTTTAATCTGCA